>JACMQP010000384.1 GCA_014376915.1 Ramlibacter sp. | reverse complement strand
TGGCAAAGTTCGCACTCGACGATGTGCGCAAGCGCGGCTTGAAGATCACGCCCCAGTGCGAATTCATGGCGACCTATGTCGGACGGCACCCGGAATACGCAGACCTGGTGAGCGCCGCGGGCTGATCCGCGGGGTCAGTTCGGCGGACAGCCTCCGTTGACAGGCCAAAGGCTGCTCACAGCCGATCCAAACCGGCGCGATTCACCCCTTGCCGGCCGGCTTTCGTGCTTGCAGATCGAAGCTGAGGCTGCCCCAGAAGCTGTCCCAGTCGACGTCTGCGGAATCCGTGACCGGGATCATGTGGACCGCGCTCAGCATCCACGCGCCGGTAAACGGCAAGGTGAACTCGAAACGGCCGAAACTGTCAGTGGTGGTGCGGATCGTCGTGACCTGCCCGCCCTGCTTGTGCCAGGCTTTGACGAGCACACCGGCGCGTGGCTGGCCGTCGAAACGCAGCACGAAGCGCAGGGTGTCTCCCGCCGCCAGCGCCAGTGGGTCTTCCACCGGTGTGATGTCCATGCGCTGGTTCGCGCTGCGCAACGAAGCACCGTCACTCTCGCCGCCCACCCGCAGCAGCGCCTTCGCGCTGCGGCGGAAACGTTCGCGGCCCGGCCTGTCGGCCGTGCCCGCAGCCTCGCGCTGCCGGATGATCGCGTCGAGGCCCTCGTCATGCAGGTAGGCAGCGAACTTGCCTGCCTCCAGCACGACTCGGCTCGGGTAACTTTCATAGGCCAGCACATGACTGCCTGAATGGGTAAAGGAAAGCCGCAACGCGGGCAGCATCGACCCGGCCGGCACGCGCGGACCGAGATCCTGGTCCTCCCCGATCGACAGCATGTGCAGCGACGCAGCGTGGGCGGCAGTGATGCCGACCAGCTCGCCGCTGAAAAGCTCGCCAACCCGCAGAGTCATTAGTACCGGCGCGCCGACGGCCGGCGCAACCGGACTGGTTTCGATCCAGAACTCGTGCCCGAACGCAGACAGCGACGCCGCCCAGGCGACTAGCACCAGGGCGGCGTTTTTCTTCCAGCCGGCTGTCACGACACCCGGCGTCGGATCACAGGCTGGTCTCCGTGCTGTCGTCCAGCGGCAGCACCGCGTCGCCGACCAGGATCGGCTCGGAGGTATCGCTGGACGCGCCGATCTGCCCGTTGACGTAGCTCAGCAGTCCTGCAGAGTCCTGTTGCGCCGAAGCCGGCACATCAGTGGTTGCGACCGGCGCGGGGCTGTCGCTGCCGCTGCTGCCGCAAGCTGCCAGCAGCGCCGCAGCACTAACCAGCAGAACAATTCCATGCATCTTCTTCATATTGGGCCTCTCGTGGGATCAGGGGAAGGTGGTGCCGGTCGCGGCTGCCGGGTTGGAATTGCCCGGCAGCGGGGTCGTGAGGTACGGGAACGCCAGGCCGTAGTTGCCCGCGGTCTTGCGCACGCCGTCAGTCAGTGGGAGGCCGCCAGCCAGTGCATCGGAAGGCTTGCAGCCCACCTTCAGCGAGTCGGTCGCGCCCGTCAGCACGCACAGCGCGCCCATTGCCACGCGCAGCGAAAGGTCGACCACGTCGTCGGCCGGACGGCGGCCGTTCGGGAAGCCGGCCAGGTCACCACCTGCCACACCCAGCGGATTCTGGGCCGCAGCTGCGGTCACCGGGGTCGACGTGTTCAGCCGCAGCATTTCGGCCGGCACCACGTTCTTCGGCTGGTTCACGCCATCAATTCCCTTGAGGAACACGGTAAGCAGGTCAGTGCGCGGGAAGTTTGTCGGGGCCTTGGCCGCCGGGAACAACGACTCGATCAAAGCCGGCAGCACCGGGTTGGTCACGTAGTCGGCAAACTTCGCCACGTCGTCCTTCGGCCGCGATGCGTTGAAGCGGTCCTTGTCGTCCAGGCCGATGACCACCTCGTTGACCAGCGGCATGCCCAGGCGCGAGACCTGGGTCCATGCGCCCCCTTCACGGCTGGAATTGCCCAGGCCGGTGTTGGGAGCGCCGTTGACGACGCGGGCCTGCCGAACGCTGGCCGTAGTGAAGGCGCCAATGACCGGATCGCTGCCCGCGGTGACGCAGGAGATCGGCAGTTCAAGCGCCAGCGTGCTGACGTTCTTGCCTTCCAGATCGTTGTTGCTGCCGCCGACCTCCGGGCCGAGCGGGTTCAGGTTGAACAGGTCGAAAATCTTGCCGACGGCGATGTAGAACGATTCCTTGCGCTGGCCGACAAACACCCTGCCCGGCGTGGAGCAACCGGGGATGTTCAGGCTGTAGATGTGCTGGTTGGCGTAGGCCGCGTAACCGCCACTGCCGCCGAACGACTTGTCGCC
>JACMQP010000383.1 GCA_014376915.1 Ramlibacter sp. | reverse complement strand
CCTTCGGCCAGCGCTTCGGCGAAGTTGGCAAACAGCACGGTGAACCACAGCCAGACGGCAACGGCCAGGATGAAGCCCGCCGGCGCTTCGCCCGGGCCCTGCAGGGCCTGCAGCCACAGCAGGGTGGTCAGGATGCTGCCGATGTAGACGACGAACATCACCGGGTTGCGCCATTGCACGCGCGGGCTCAGTTTGGTGAAGGAGGCTGCGATGGCGGGCTTCAGCAGCACCGGGTCGAACAGCGTCAGGGTGTCGGAATGCTTGTTCATGGATGTCACTTCCTTGTCATTTCGCGGACCACAGCATCAGGTGTTCGACCATCGGGCCGAGCGCCAGCGCGGGGACATAGTTCAGCAGGCCCACCAGCAGTACCGTGCCGATCAGCAGCGACACGAACAGCGGGCCGTGGGTGGGCATGGTGCCGGCCGTGACCGGCAAGCGCTTCTTGGAAGCCAGCGCACCGGCGATCGCGAGCACCGGCACGATCACGCCGAAGCGGCCCAGCCACATCGCGAACCCGAGCAGCGTGTTGTAGAACGGCGTGTTGGCCGACAGGCCGGCGAAGGCGCTGCCGTTGTTGTTGGCGGCCGAGGTCAGCGCGTAGAGGATTTCTGAAAAGCCGTGTGCACCCGGGTTCGCGATGCCGGCCTTGCCGGCAGTGGCCAGCACCGCGATGGCCGTTCCCAACAGCACCAGGATCGGCGTCACCAGGATGGCGATCGACACCAGCTTCATCTCGTGGGATTCGATCTTCTTGCCGAGGTACTCGGGGGTGCGGCCGATCATCAGCCCCGCGATGAACACTGCGAGGATGGCAAACACCAGCATCCCGTACAGCCCGGTGCCGACGCCGCCGAACACCACCTCGCCCAGTTGCATCATCACCAGCGGCACCATGCCGCCCAGCGGCGTGAACGAGTCGTGCATGGCATTCACCGCGCCGCAGGACGCCGCAGTGGTGACGACGGCGAACAGACTGGAAGCGGCGATGCCGAAGCGCGTTTCCTTGCCTTCCATGTTGCCGCCCGATTGCAGGGAGCTCATGGACTGGTCCACACCGAGCGCGGGCAACAGCGGATTGCCGGCCTGTTCCGCGGGCGTGATGGCGATGACGGCGAGCACGAACATCACCGTCATGGCTGCCAGCACCGCCCAGCCCTGGCGCCGGTCGCCCACCGCGCGGCCGAAGGCGAAACACAGGGCCGCCGGGATCAGGAAGATCGCCAGCATCTCGAGCAGGTTCGACAGCGCCGTCGGGTTTTCGTACGGATGCGCGGAATTGGCGTTGAAGAATCCACCGCCATTGGTGCCCAGCATCTTGATCGCCTCCTGCGAGGCGACCGGGCCCATCGCCAGGGTCTGGCTGGCGGCCTTCATGTCGTCCATGACGGCGTTGCCCTTGCCGTCCTTCAGCGGCTGGCCGTCGGGACCGTTCTTCGGCTGCTGGTACGCGTTGACCTCCAGCGTGCTCACGTCCTTGTAGGCGTCGAAATTCTGGATCACGCCTTCGCTCACCAGGAACAGCGCGAACACCAGCGACAGCGGCACCAGCAACCAGGCCGTCAGCCGCGTCACGTCCACCCAGAAGTTGCCGACCACGCCGCTGGAGCGCGCGGCGAAGCCCCGGAACAGCGCGAACACCACGGCGATGCCGGTGGCGGCGGAAAGGAAGTTCTGCACCGCCAGCGCCAGCATCTGCGTCAGGTAGCTCATGGTCGACTCGCCCGCATAGCCTTGCCAGTCGGTGTTCGCGACGAAGCTGATGGCGGTATTGAACGCGGAATCGGGCGATACCGCGGCCATCCCGGCCGGGTTGAGCGGCAGGACGGCCTGGAAACGCTGCAGAAGGTACACAGACAGGGCGCCGACGGCATTGAAGGCCAACAGCGCCAGGGCGTATTGCCACCAGGTCATGGACTTGTCGGGCGCAGTGCCGGCCAGCCGATACAGCGGCGCCTCGACTGCATGCATCCAGCGCGGGAGATTGCCCGCGCTCAGGCGGGCCACCCAGATGCCGAGCGGCCAGGACAGCGCCAGCAGCAGGGCCAGGAACAGGGCCAGCAGGCCCCAGGCATCGGCGCTCATCAGAACTCCTCGGCGCAGAGCAGCGCGTAGACCAGGTAGGCCAGCAGAGCCAGGGCGCAGAAGCCGCCGAAGCCGTAAAGAACTTCGAGACCGATCATGGCCGGCCTCCCTGCGGGCGTTCCAGCTTGCGAAACCCCCACACCAGCAGCACCATCAGCAGCCACAACAGGGCGCCAGCCGCGAGAAAGACGATGTCCATGGTTTCCTCCATTCAAGAAAGCCGAGTCTGGAACTTGGTGCCTATAAATGGCGGTGAGAGTCGCCCGGCCGGCATAAAAATGCCGTAAACGTCCGGCAGGAACGCCCGGACCGCCGACGCAACATTGCGCCTGGCCTTAAATTCGGGCGTCCATGCTCCGACAATCAAGACGATGAAGCCGCCTGAACCGACTGACCCTGCCGGCCCCCGAGAAGTGCGGCTGACGGAGCAGCGCAATCCGCGCAGCATGCGGATCGACCAGCTCTCGACCCTCGAGATCGTCGACCTGATCAACGCCGAGGACCGCATGGTCGCGGCCGCAGTCGGGGAGGAGCGGGAGCAGATCGCGCGGGCCATCGACCTGGTGGTGGACTGTCTGCGCCAGGGCGGGCGGCTCATCTACGTCGGTGCCGGCACTTCGGGCCGGCTCGGCGTTCTCGACGCGTCCGAGATGCCGCCCACCTACAACACCGACCCTGAACTGGTGCAGGGCGTGATCGCGGGCGGTTTCGAGGCGCTGCTGCGGGCGCAGGAAGGCGCCGAGGACCGCCCCGAGGACGGCGCGGGGGCGATGGACGACAAGGCTGTCGGCCCCGACGATTTCGTCCTCGGCATCGCCACTTCCGGGACCACGCCGTATGTGCACGGCGCGCTGAAGCGGGCGCGCGAGCGCGGCGCCCGTACCGGCTTCCTGTTGTGCACCTACCCGTCGGCGCAGTTGATCGCGTCGCACGACGTCGTGATCGCGCCGCTGGTCGGCCCTGAGGTGATCACCGGCTCGACCCGCATGAAGGCCGGCACCGCGACCAAGATCGTCCTGAACACCATCAGCACCGCGGCGATGGTGAAGACCGGCAAGGTCTATGGCAACCTGATGGTGGACCTGCAGGTCACCTGCCAGAAGCTGCAGGATCGCGGCGAACGGATCCTGATGGACACGCTCGGGATGCAGCGCGATGCGGCTTCGCTGTTGCT
>JACMQP010000382.1 GCA_014376915.1 Ramlibacter sp. | reverse complement strand
CCTGAAGCCGAACAGAACGACGGCGAGCACCGAGATCCAGAAGATCCACCAGACGGCGTGCATGCCGACCATGTAGTAGCCGGGGTCGTGGAACATGGCGATTCCTCAGGGTTGAAGCAGGCTTTCCGCGCTCGGGCCGACGCCGATCGGGGCTGGCGCCGTCAGCACGATGCGAGTGAACAAGCGGTCGTAGTGGCGGTCGCTGACGCCGCCGGCCAGCGGGTCGCGGTCGGCCGCGAAGGCCGCGTCGAGCTCGGCCCACTCGGCCGCCGACAGACCCTTCTCGGCCGCAGGCATCAGCTCGGTTTCCTCCGTGCGCATGTGGTTCAGGTAGAAGTTGACGTACTCGTGGGCCTGCTCTTCGAAGGCAGCCCGCCGCGTCTCGCCGATGAACTCCCACGCCGCCAGCAGGTGCTGCAACTCGCGCACCCGGCCTTCGCCGGCCATGTGGTCGGTCTCGAGCTTGCGGATCACCGGCATCAGCTCGGGATGGGCGCGCGCCAACTTGGGGAACAGCAGGTTGCTTTCCTTGGGATGGTGGCGCTGCTCGGGGAATTCGTCGATGTAGAACAGCATCGCGCGCAGCACGCCGAAGAAGCGTTCCGGCTCGGTGCCCGGGCCCTGCCGGATCATCGCCAGCAGCGAGCGCAGCACGGCCGCGACGGTAGCGTGTTCCTCATGGATGATGGTGGCGGCGAGATGGGACATTGCAACTCCTTGCCCGACTATAGGCAGCGCCGGGCGGGCGCAGCTTGACCAACATCAAGGCCGGCCATCCTTGCCCGCCGACGCGCCCCTCAGGCGGGCAGCGTGTCCGGCAGCTCGCGCACTAGCAGCACCGGCACCGGGCTGGCGCGCAGCACCTGCTCGGCGTCGCTACCCATGGTCAGGCGTGCCAGGCCGCGCCGGCCGTGGGTGCCCATCACCACCAGTTCGCAGTGGTGCTGGCCGACCTGGTCGACGATGATGTCGGCCACCCGCTTGCCGGTGACTTCGCGCAGCAGCGTCTCGCAGTGGACCGAACCCTGCTCGGCCGCCTGCCGGGCCCGGGAAAGCACGTCGAGCCCGGCATGCCGCAGATCCTTCAGCATGGCGTCGAGGCTGGCCGGCGACGTCACCTGCGTCAGCATCGGGTAGTCGTCGAGCACGTGAAGGAACAGCAGTCTGGCCTCCAGGGTGCGGGCCAGCCTGACGGCTTCCTGCAGGCCGCGTTGCGATGCAGTGCTGCCGTCGACGGGAACGAGAATTCGTTGGTACATGGTCGCCTCCTTGCGGGCCGGTCCGGCGAAACGCCTCCCTCTGGCCTGGAGGAAGGACAGGCTCATTGTTCTTCCGCGCCCGATGCGCCGGTTTGAGGAAACGCAACTGCAGCCCACGCCAACGCTTCAAAATGGCGACATGGAAAAGGAAAATTCCGTCAGTGAGGCGCGGGCCTTGGTCGAAGCGCTGGTCCGCACCTTGCATGCCAAGCTGATCGAAACCCACGTCTCCTGGGTCCTGCTGGGAGCGGATACGGCGTGGAAGATCAAGAAACCCGTGCGGCTGCCCTTCGTTGACTACAGCACGCTCAATTTGCGCAGACGCTATTGTGAGGAAGAACTGCGCCTGAACCGCCGGCTCGCGCCTTCGCTCTACCTTGGCGTCGCCCGCATCACGGGCACGCCGCTGGCGCCGCAGCTGGATGGGCCCGGCAAGGTGCAGGAGTACGCGGTCCGGATGTGCCGCTTCCCGGACGGCGCACTGTTCAGCGAGCAGCTGGCGGCAGGAACCTTGCGCCCGGAAGACGTCGACCGGCTGGCCTGGCTGGTGGCCGGCTTTCAGCAACGCTCGCCGCCGACCGAAGCGGCCGACGGCTTTGCTCT
>JACMQP010000381.1 GCA_014376915.1 Ramlibacter sp. | reverse complement strand
GTGCTGGCACCGATCCTGATGGGGTTCGATCCCAACATCGCCATTCTCATGAGCGGTGTCGGCACGCTGATCTTCTTCCTGATCACCGGCGGCAAGGTGCCCAGTTATCTCGGCTCGAGCTTCGCCTTCATCGGCGTCGTCATTGCCGCCACCGGGTACGCAGGCAAGGGACCGAACGCCAACATCGGCCTCGCGCTGGGCGGCATCATTGCCTGCGGCATCGTCTACATCGCCATCGGCGCGATCGTGCAGGTGGTCGGTACGGCCTGGATCGAGAAGGTGATGCCGCCGGTGGTCACTGGCGCTGTGGTGGCGGTGATCGGCCTGAACCTGGCCGGCATCCCGATCAAGAACATGGCGGCCAGCAACTTCGATTCGTGGATGCAGGCTGTCACCTTCGTCAGTGTGGCCGTGGTGGCGGTCTTCACTCGCGGCATGGTGCAGCGGCTGCTGATCCTGGTCGGCCTCATCGCCGCCAGCATCATTTACGCCCTCCTCACCAACGGCATGGGCCTGGGCAAGCCGATGGACTTCTCGGGCATCGTCAGCGCGGCGTGGTTCGGCGCGCCGGCCTTCACCGCGCCGGTGTTCGACGGCAACGCGATGCTGCTGATCGCCCCGGTCGCGATCATTTTGGTGGCCGAAAACCTGGGTCACATCAAGGCAGTGACGGCGATGACCGGCCGCAACCTCGACCAGTACATCGGCCGCGCCTTCATCGGCGACGGCGTCGCCACCGTGGTCAGCGGCGGTGTGGGCGGCACGGGCGTCACGACCTACGCCGAGAACATCGGCGTGATGGCCGCGACCAAGATCTATTCGACGGCTGTGTTCGTGATGGCGGCGGCGATCGCCATCGTGCTGGGCTTCTCGCCCAAGTTCGGCGCCGTGATCCAGGCCATTCCGCTGCCGGTGATGGGTGGCGTCAGCATCGTGGTGTTCGGCCTGATCGCCGCAGCCGGGGCCAAGATCTGGGTCGACAACAAGGTCGACTTCTCCGACAACCGCAACCTGCTGGTGGCCGCCATCACACTGGTGCTGGGCACTGGCGACTTCACCCTCAAGTTCGGCGCTGGACCGACGAGTTTTGCGCTGGGTGGCATCGGCACCGCAACCTTCGGCGCGATCCTGCTGTACGCGCTGCTGAGCCGAGGCCGGCCGGCCGCCACGACGCCAGTCCCCCGCCCCTAAAATTCGGCAGTCATGGAGACCGCGATGCGCATCTGGAAAAGACCCATCTCCCCCGAAGTCCTCGCCGCCATCCACAAGGACACCGCTCCGGAACACCTGGGGATGGAGTTTCTGGAAGTCGGCGACGACTTCATGCGCGCCCGCATCCCGGTCGACCACCGCACCAGGCAGCCGTACGGGCTGCTGCATGGCGGCGTCTCGGTGGTACTGGCCGAAACCCTGGGCTCCTGCGGCGCGGCCTACGCATGCCCGGAGGGCCATCGTCCAGTGGGGCTGGACATCAACGCCAACCACATCAAGGGCGCGACCTCGGGCTGGGTGACCGGCATCACCCGGCCGGTTCACATCGGCCGCACCACCCAGGTCTGGCAGATCGACATGACCAACGATGCCGGCGAACTGACCTGCGTTTCGCGCCTGACGCTGGCCATCCTGACGCCGCGCTGAGCCTAGGCGGCGCCGGGGTCCTCGTTGCGGGCGAGGCGCTCGCTCTTCCAGTAGACGTCGTCGCCGCCGTTCATCCGGTTCAGCACGCGGGCCAGCACGAACATCAGGTCCGACAGCCGGTTGAGATACTGGCGAGGCGTTTCCTTGACGGCCTCCGCGGCGCCGAGCGCCACCACTGCCCGCTCCGCTCGCCGCGCCACGGTGCGGCAGACATGGGCCTGCGAGGCCGCCCGGTTGCCGGCCGGCAGGATGAATTCCTGCAGCTTGGGCAGTTCGCTGTTGTAGTGCTCCAGCGCCTGGTCCAGCGCCAGCAGCGCCTCGGCCTTCAGCAGCTCGAAGCCCGGGATGGAGAGTTCGCCGCCAAGATTGAACAGCTGGTGCTGAATCTCGACCAGCAGCGCACGGACCTCGTTGGGCATGTGCTCGCACAGCAGCACGCCGATCTGCGAATTGAGTTCATCGACGTCGCCCATGGCGTGGACCCGCAGGCTGTCCTTGGACACCCGGGTGTTGTCTCCGAGGCCGGTAGTGCCGTTGTCACCGGTGCGGGTCGCAATCTGCGTCAGGCGCTTGCCCATGGGAAACCTTTTGATCTGGCTGGAGTTCCATTGTGGCGGACCCGTGCGCCGCCTGCAGTTCCCGTAACGCAGCGCGTGTGAATGTGACCGACGCAACAGCAAGCAAGAGTGCTTGGTGCGCCGGCCCCGGCGGGATGCAATGCCCCTTCCCTCAACTTCCCGGACAGTCGCCATGCATTTCAAACGAACACGACGCTTTTCCTTCGACACCCGCAGCCTCGCGCTGTTTGCCACCCTGGCGGTCGGCAGCGGCATCGCCGCAGCCCAGTTCACGGTCGGGCCCGCAACGGCCGGCGCCGGTGGCAAGGTGCCGGTGGCACAGGCCACCGGCACCTTCAGCAAGCTCGATGCCGACGGAGATGGCAGCATTTCGCGCAAGGAAGCGGCCGGCGCGGGTGGCTTCTTCGCCAGAAACTTCGACGCACTGGACAGCAACCGGGACGGGGTGCTGTCGCGCGCCGAGTTCGAGCGCTCGTCGAAGTAGCTCCGGCGACGGCGCGCAGCACCGCGCCGGGCGCGGGCGTAAACTTGCAGGCACTGACGGAGACCCGCATGAACGCCCCCACCGCCCTGTCCCATCTCGTCCCGGAAATCAACCAGCGCGAGGTCCCGGCCGCGTTGATCGACGCGCTGAAGGCGCGCTTCGGCGCCAACTGCTCCACCGCGCTGGTGGTGCGCGAGCAGCACGGGCGCGACGAGTCGTCGTTCGAGGCGCCCCCGCCTGCGGCCGTCGTGTTCGCCGAGAGCACGCACGACGTGTCCGACGCGGTCAAGCTGGCCGGCAACTACTCGGTTCCGGTGATCCCGTTCGGCATCGGCTCGTCTCTCGAAGGTCACCTGCTGGCCGTGCAGGGGGGCATCAGCATCGACGTCAGCCGCATGAACAAGGTGCTGGCGATCAACGACGACGACCTCACTGTGACAGTGCAGCCCGGCGTCACGCGCAAGCAGCTCAACGAAGCGGTCAAGAGCACCGGCCTGTTCTTCCCGATCGATCCCGGTGCCGATGCATCGATCGGCGGCATGAGCGCCACCCGCGCCAGCGGCACCAACGCCGTCCGCTACGGCACCATGCGCGAGAACGTCCTGGCACTGGAAGTCGTGACGGCCTCGGGCGAAGTCATCCGCACCGGCACCCGCGCCAGGAAGTCCAGCGCCGGCTACGACCTGACCCGCCTGATGGTGGGCAGCGAAGGCACGCTGGGTGTGATCACCGAGGTCACGGTCAAGCTGTACCCGCTGCCCGAGGCGATCTCGGCCGCGATCTGCTCTTTCCCCAGCATCGAAGCC
>JACMQP010000047.1 GCA_014376915.1 Ramlibacter sp. | reverse complement strand
TCGCCGACGCCGCGCAGGCGCAGCGCGAAGCCGGGGCCTTCAGGCGCATTCTCGATCGCCTCGGCGAACAGGCGCCCGAGCACCCCGGTGGTATGGATCGCCAGGGCGAGCGTCCCGGCCAGCGGGCCGAGGCCGGCGGCAATCAGCAGCAGCGCCGCCCACATCAATTCCGGCACACTGCGCAGCACGTTGAGCACCAGGCGGGTCGGGGCGCGCCATAGCGCACGATCGCCCGGGTACGTCCGGCTCGCGGGCAGTGCGAGCAGCAGTCCGAAGATTGCCGCCAACAGCGTGCCGACCGCCGACATGGCCAGCGTCTCCAGCGCCGCCGGCAGCAGTTTCGCCAGGAATTTTCCGTCGGTGCTCGGCGTCAGCAGCTCCCCCAGGAAGCGCCCCATGCGGGCCACGGCGTCCTGCGAAAAGAAGCGCGCCCACTGCAGGTCGAGCGACCAGAAGCTCACGCCAACCAGCGCCGCGAGCCCCACCACGAGCCAGCAGGCCCGGCAGCGCGCGTCGAACAGCGGCGGCGGCAGGCGAAAAACCTCGTTGGCGGCAGCGGGTGGGCGTCCGGGTTCCATGATCAGCCCAGCGCCTTGCGCAGCCAGGAGCTGAGGCGGTCGGTCAAGGCCACCAGCGCCACGAACACCAGCAGCATGGTGCTGACTTCGGCGCCGTTGAACATCTTCATCGACGAATCGATCTGCTGGCCCAGGCCGCCGGCACCGACGAACCCGAGCACGGCGGACGAGCGGATCGCGCATTCCCAGCGATAAACCGTGTAGCTGGTGAGCTCCGCGGCGCTGGTCGGCAACAGGCCGTAGAAGAACGCCTGAAGGCGGCCGGCGCCGTTTCGCAGCAACGAGGTGGTCGCATGCGTTTCACCGCTTTCGAGGATGTCGGCGTAGACCTTGCCCAACATCCCGCCGTAGGTGAGCGCGATCGCCAGCACCCCCGAGGTCGGACCCAGGCCGACGACACGAACGAACACCAGCGCCCAGATCAGCTCGGGCACGCTGCGAAGCACGATGAGCACGCCGCGAACCCCGATGCGCATCAGCGCCGGCATCGCTGCCATCCGTCCGGCGAGGGCCGACACCGACAGCACGCGCACCGACAGCAACGCCAGTGGAACCGCGATCAACATTGCCAACGCGAGTCCCGCCGTTGCGATGGCAACGGTGCGCCAGGTCTCGCGTGCCACCAGCAGCAGGAATTCCGCGTCGACGCGCGGCGGAAAGAAGTCGGCGACAAAGCGCAGCGTCGGTTTCAGGCTCTCCGGCGACAACAACAGCCACGGCTTGAATTCGGCCAGCACCAGCAGCGGCCACAGCACGACGGCCGCAGCCAGCAGCCAGAACACGCGGCCGGCCCAGGCCGGATCGCGTAGTGCGATGGTTGATGCGGAAGCAGCCCGACGCATTGCCTTCTCAGCGGCAGGTCATCGCGACGGGGGACTGCGTCACGGCGGGCGGAACGTCGAGCAGGGAATGAACACCCTTGAGTTCGTCGAGGTGCTGGGCGTACAGTGCCTCGAGCCGCTCGGGCGTCACGGCAGCTGCCGGCAGGTCGAACGCCAGGGCGCCGCCGCGCAGACCCAGGATGCGCGGGAAATTCGCCAGCGCGACCGGCACGTCGTGCATGGTCGTGACCAGAGTGGCGCCGCTTTCGCGTGCCGCCCCGGTCAGCGAGGCGATCGCCTGGCCGGCGCGGGTCGGATCCAGCGCCGAGAGCGGCTCGTCCACCAGCAACAGCCGCGGCTGGGCCACGAGCGCGCGCGCCAGGGCCACGCGCTGGCGTTCGCCGCCCGAGAGTCGGTCAACCCGGGCGAACAGCTTGTCGCTGATGTCGAAGCGGGCCAGCGCCGCCTCGGCCTGGGCGAGGCCGGTGGGATAGAACAGGCTGCGCAGGCTGTGGCCGAGGCTGATGCGCGGCAGGCGGCCCGCCAGCACCGCCGTGACGACGCGCTGCCTTGGCGGCAAAGGCGGCACCTGGGGCGCAAGGAAGAGCGTGCCGCGCAGCCGTTGCAATGCCCGGCGCGGCAGTTGCCACGGATCGCGGTCATCGAGTTCCAGATGCCCGGCGCTCGGCTGGATGGCGCAGGCCAGCAAATGCAGCAGCGTGGTCTTGCCGGCGCCGGAAGGACCGATCACGGCCACCTGCTCGCCGGCCGACAGGGCGAGGCTCAGTCCATCCAGTGCGGCCGGCGAGCCGGCGCGGCCGGCTGGATGCCGAGCCGAAATCCCCTCGAGCGTAACTTTCACCGGGTGGCTATTTCAGCAGTCCGGCGCTGCGCGCCGCGGTTTCGATGCCCTTGTAGTTCTCGACCCTGGTCGGGATGAAGCGCGTGGCACGCTGCAGTTCCAGCACCTGCTTGCCCTCCGCGGTGGCGGGGCTCAAGTCCAGCATCGCCTTGGTAAGCTTCTCGCGCAGCGCAGCTGGCATGTCGGCGTGGACGGTCCAGTTGTAGTCGTAGTAGGCGGGTGTGGTGTAGAAGACGCGGACAGTGGCTGGGTCCACCTTCTTGTCGGCGACCAGCTTGTCCCAAACCGAAATGTTCAGCGCCCCGGCGTCGACCTTGCCCGAAGCGACGGCCGCCACCGTGGCGTCGTGCGCACCGGAATAGCCAACGCGCCGGAAGTCCTTGTCCGGATCGAGGCCGGCGGCCAGCAGGTAGCTGCGCGGCATCAGGTGGCCCGACGTGCTGGACTGCGAGCCGAAGCTCAGCGTCTTGCCCTTGAGGTCGGCCAGTCCCTTGATCGAGGGGTCGGTGGTGATAAACACCGAGCGGAACTTCTCGTCTTCCTCGCGCTGCACCAGCGGGATGACCTTGCCGCCCGAACGCTGCTGCGCCTGCACAAAAGTGAAACCGCCGAACCAGGCCATGTCGACCTGCTTGTTGGCCAGTGTTTCCACGGCGGCGGCGTAATCGGTCACCGGCGTGAACTCGACCTTCATCCCCAGCTTGCCCTCGAGGTATTTCACCAGCGGCGCGGCCTTGCGCGCGAGCTCGGT
>JACMQP010000046.1 GCA_014376915.1 Ramlibacter sp. | reverse complement strand
CGGCTGGGCCGCAAGCCCGGCTCCGGCGCCTAGCGAGATGTCACGGGCTGGCGTGCATTTCGATGCGTCGGCATCGGATCGTCAGTCCCCGAAGATGCGGGTTTGACGCTCATGGTGCGGTGCGGTGTGGCGGTGCCGGGCACAATTGCGAATCGCCACGCAATTCGCACCATGCTTTCTCGTTCGCGCACCCTGAGGTCGGCCCTGCAACTGAGTGTCATGTTGCTGGCTTTGGACGCGCGCGGCGCTCCCGTGCTGCTGAGCGCTGCAGACCCGGCGCTGTCCGGGGCCGCAGCCGAACCCGGCCGTGCCGCGCCGACCGCCGTCGCCATGCCGAATGAGGGAGGCGCAACTCCCGTGGACGCATCGCGGATCGTGACGCCACGCAGCCTGCGCGCAAACCCTAGCTCTGCCAGCGCAGCGCAGACCCTCCGCAAGCAAGACCTGGAAGAGCGACCAGACACCACCCCGCTGCGGGCACGTGCGAACGCGGCCCCGCCGCCGTCGCCGGCCGCCGCGAAGCCGGCCGCGTCCGCACCCTTGCCCGATGCCGACGACGGCCTCGAAATCAACCCCGAACTGAATCAGGCCGCCAAGACCGCGCTCGAGTGGGCCCAGAATGCAAAACAGTGGGTCCAGCCGGCGAAGATGGGCGTGGACGATGGCGCCTTCAAAGGGCCCGAGTCATCCGACGAGCGACGCCCTGGCACCGGTGACGGCTCTGCGATGGGCTCGGACAGAAACGCGCCGTTGAGCCCGGGCCGAGGCTCGGACTATCGCCCGGCGTCCGACGAGGCTCAACTGTCCAACCGGTCGTTTAATGGGGATCCCAACCTGATCCGCGAGGGGTTCAAGCTCATCAGGGAGATCGCTGGGCATCCGGTCACGTGGCTGTTGATTCCCGTCCTGGTGTTCGGCGCTGCGGCGTGGTCGGTCCTGCAGCACCGGGGCCAGATAGCAAGACGCGGGATGGGTAGGCGGGGCGCGCGCGGCCAGCCGCCGTCGTCAAACTTGGGCCGGCGGCGCCGGAAGGGAACATCAGACCGCACATCGAGAGTGTCGCGGGTGGTCCGTCCGTTGGACAGGATGTGATGATCGAACACTGCAGGTCCGGCTCGCGATGAGACCGCTGCGTTTGCTCACGGGCCTCGTGTCGCCCGGCGCTGACAAAGGCAAGCTGCTCACCTTCTTTTTTCACCGGGTTCTCGACAAGCCAGATTCAATGCTGCCCGGTGAGATGGATGCGCGGCGGTTCGACATGGTCTTGACGTGGATTGGCCAGCAGTTCAAGGTTCTGTCGCCGTTGCAGGCGTGCGAGCGGTTGAAGGCGGGCACCCTGCCAGCGCGCGGCGCGATCATCAGCTTCGACGACGGCTACCGCGACAACCACGACGTCGCGCTGCCGATCCTGCGCCGCCACAAAATGCAGGCAGTGTTCTTCGTCGCCACCGGCTATCTCGGTGACGGGGTTCAATTCAACGACCGCCTGACCGAGGCATTCAGGGACCTGCAAGGCGGCGCGCTTGATGCGGCTTGGCTCGGCCTGGGAACACTGCCCGTTGGCGCGCTGGAGGATCGCCTGCGATCGCTGGAGCGGGTTCGCGAGGCGGCGAAGTACCTCGATCCCGAGGCGCGCTGGCGCTGCGTCGAGCGCATCGAAGCCGCCTGCGGCGTGGCCGCGCGCGGCCTGCAGCGCGGGCGCGTCATGATGACCCCGCAGGAAGTGGCTGCGCTGGCCGCGAACGGCATGGAGATCGGCGGCCACACCGTGTCGCATCCCATTCTGCAGTCGGTGGACGACCCCACGGCATATCACGAGATCGCATCCGGCCGCGACGCCCTGACCGCCATCCTCGGACGCGCGCCGCTGTTGTTCTCGTACCCGAATGGCAAACCGACCACCGACTTCGCGCCCCGGCACGCCGAAATGGCTCGTCGCGCGGGCTTCAGGTTCGCGTTCACGACGCAGCGCGGAGTCGCCACGCCCGAGACTGATCCGATGCTGCTGCCTCGCTTCATGCCCTGGCATGCGGATGAACTTCGCTTCAAGCTCCAGGCACTGCGTGTGACGGCCCAGCGCTGACCCGCCTTTGGCCTGTGGTCGAACGTTGGCCGGGTTTCCCGCCGGGAGTAACTTCGACCGCGAAGAGAATCAGTATGAACAGCAGGAACGCAACCCGGGGCACGTCCATCACGCTGCTCACCGCGCCCACAACCAGGGCGCCGCAAATCGAGGCCGCCAGGAACGGGGCGATCGGCACGGTGCGGCCGGCCGCACCCATGAGCCTCCACAGTGCCAAGCCCATGCAAAGCACGAATGCCAGCAGCGCGGGCGCGCCGCGCTCGATCAGCACTTCGAGGAAGAGGTTATCGATGTGCCATGGCACGTAGTAGCCCTGAGCGGCGGGGAACCAGCGTGCCAACCCGTGTGAGAAGTCCCGGTTCGCAAGCGCCTCGATCCGATCCGGCCCGACCAGGCTGAGGTGGGTGAACTCGGCGACCCCGCCGGCATCGACGACGGCGATCGAAAAGACCCCGAGGCGGGGCATCCACGGAAAGCCGACATCGAGCACCGGCCCGTGCAGGCGCGCGACGACATGGCGCCAATCCGCGCCGCCTGGCATCTCCCGGCGCCACGCGTTCTGGCAGTTGCGTGGATAGAGCAGGTGCATCTCGCACAGCCGCAGGAGCACCTGGGCACCCGCCTTCGTGCGGACGTCGAACTCGACCACGTTCGGCACCCCGGGCCGCAACACTGCCCGCTGCGTGAGTGCGAGCAGGCCGTTCGGGTGCGATTGCGTCTTTGGTCCGAACACCTTGACCGAACCCGACTGCTGGCCTGGCGCTGGCGGCACCCATTGCACGTCGCCGGGGAACCCGTGGTCAGGAACCGCGCGGGCGTAGGCGGATGGCAGGCGCCCCAGGCCGATGCCCCAGATCCAGTCGGCCGGGGCCCGCATCAAGTCCAAGCCATTGCGCCAGTGGACGAGTCGGCTCCCCAGGTCGTGGTCGCTGGCGACCAGGCGTTCGCGCATGTAGGAACCCAGCCCGAGAACGGTGACCACTTCGAGTGCGAGCGCAACGCCAAGCGCGATGGTAGCCACCGGGCGCCATGGCATGGACGGCATCTGCCGCTTCAGCCCGAGCAGGCCGGCGCCCAACCCGAGCATCAGCAAGCCGACACCGGCGTTGCCCCAGGCCTCGAATGCGAGCGACAAGGCCGCGGCCGCGCACAACACCATCAGACCAATCCGCAGCGCCAGCAGCGCCGCTGCACGCGCCTGGCCACCGGCACGTCGGCTGGCGAGCAACAGACCCAGCAACACCAGCGGGACCGCCACAGCTGCGTAGACGCCGCGCGAGAACGTCGTTAGGCACGCGTAGCCCGCGAGCAGCGCCAACACGGCCGCAGCCGCCCAGCGCAGCGGCGTGCGTGACGACCACAACGCCCAAGCAACGAACGGCGTCGCCAGCGCCAAATAGGCGTCGATCGCTGCGCCGCCGACGTGCATCTCCCAGAACAGCGCGGTGGTGCGATAACGGCCAGAGAAGTTCCACAGACCCGGGTAGGCTGTGCGCTCCCACACCACGGCCAGCGTCACCACGGCCAGCCCCGTCAGCATCCCCGCCGTCAGGCACCGCACGGCCGGAGCCGCGCCGCGCCGGATCTCCCGTCGCAGCAGCGGCCACACGAGTGCCGCATACAGCAGGCTCTTGAAGACGCGCCAACTGTTCAGCGAGCCCGCATAGCCCTGAAACCCATCGAAGGAAACACCGCCCGCCGCCACCACGCCGCGAACCAGGGCCGCCACGCCGAACACGCCGAACAGGGTCGACAGCGCGACGAATGCGACTCGATGGCGCGGCGTGTGGGCCGGCGTATGGATCGGCTCTAGGGGCGTCGACCTGGGCGCAAACGCCCGGTGGGCATAGGCACCGGCCACCACGCCGAGCAGCAGCAGGTCGAACTCCTCGAAGACCACCCAGCCGGTCCAGGGTGCGAAGTTCAGCAGCGGCAAGGTCGCCGGCACCATGTACAGCCAGATGCCGGGCCGCCATGCAACCGCAACACACCACAGCCAATGTCACCACGGCCAGGCCGACCAGCATGCCCGAGATCACGCGTCGCACGGAAAGCGCCAGGTTCGCCCCGAGCTCGTGCCGCAACAGCGGCCAGACCAGCGCTGCGTACAGCAGGCTCTTGAAGACACGCCAACTGTTCAGCGGGTCCACATAGCCCTGGAACCAGCCGAAGCGCACCTCGCCGGCCGCCACCAGGCCACGCAGCAGGCTTGCCACGCTGAACGCAGCGAACAGGATCGCCAGACCGACAAACACCCCCTCGTCGCGCGGGCCGCGAAACAGGCGCGACGATTCACTCCGGGTTGCGCTCGGCTTGAACGCCGCGCGCGCATAGGCGCCGGCCGTCAGTCCGAACAGCAGCAGGTCGAACTCCTCGAACCCGACCCAGCCGG
>JACMQP010000380.1 GCA_014376915.1 Ramlibacter sp. | reverse complement strand
GTGGCTGTTCATCGAAAAGACGCGCTATGGCCTGATCATCCGGGCCGGCTCGCGCGACCCGGAAATCGTGCGGGTGCTGGGCATCGACGTCGGCCGGGTCTGGTTGCTGGTGTTCGGCATCGGCACGGCCATCGCCGGTCTCTCCGGCGTGCTGGCCGCACCGACCCGGGCCGTCAACCCCGAGATGGGCATCACGGTGCTGGCCGAATCGTTCGTGGTCACGGTGGTCGGCGGGATGGGCTCGCTGCCGGGCGCGGTGGTCGCCGGGCTGCTGGTCGGCGTGGTGTTCAGCATGACCTCGCTGCTGGCCCCCGCCTATGCCGAGCTGTCGATTTTCGTGCTGATGGCGCTGGTGTTGCTGGTGCGGCCGCAAGGCCTGTTCGGCAAAGCCGGACTGATGGGATGACGAATCGATGAACCCGCAGCTGATGTCCCTGGTCCGTGTCGTCGAGCGCCACCGCGTGGCAGCGGTGCTGGCTTTCCTGCTGGTGTTCCCGCTGCTGATGCCTTACCACGCGCTGGCGGTGAACATCCTGATCTTCGGCCTGTTCGCCGTCGGCTTCAACCTGCTGTTCGGCTACACCGGCCTGCTGTCGTTCGGGCATGCGGCGTTTCTGGGCGTGGGCGGCTACATGGCCGGCATGGCGATCGTCCACGCCGGCGTGCCCTGGATCCTGGCGGTGCTGATCGGGGTCGTCGCGTCGGCACTGGTCGGGCTCGCGATCGGGTTTTTGGCGATCCGCACACGCGGCATCTACTTTTCGATGGTGACGCTGGCGCTGGCGCAGATCGTCTACTACGCCTTCTACAAGGCCGAACGCTGGACCGGTGGCGAGAACGGCCTGCGCGGCGTGCTGGTGCCCGCGGTCGAGGTCGGCGGCGTCAGGTTCGACTTCACCCAGCCGATCACCAAGTACTACGTGATCTTCGTGTTCGTTGCCGGCGCGCTGTGGCTGGTCTCGCGCATCCTGGCGTCGCCGTTCGGCGCGGTGATCGAAGCCATCCGCGAGAACGAAAAGCGCGCCGCCGCGTGCGGCTACGACGTGGCCCGCTCCAAACTGCTGGTGTTCGTGCTGTCGGCCGCGCTCTGCGGCCTGGCCGGCGCGCTGCGCGCCCTGCACCTGTCGGTGGTGCCGATCGACTCGCTGCACTACCTGCAATCGGGCCAGGCCGTGATGATGTGCCTGCTCGGCGGCATGGGCACTTTCTTCGGGCCTTTCGTCGGCGCGGCGCTGTTCCTCTACCTGGAGGACATCGTCACCAACCTCACCCGGCACTGGATGGCGGTGATGGGCATCGTCTTTATGCTGTTCGTGCTGTTCTTTCCGCGCGGCGTGTGGGGCAGCCTGCTGCATGGCCTGCGCCGCTTCGCCGTGGTCACGGTCCCGGGGGCAAGGCCTTGACCGGCGACGTCATTCTCGAAGCGCGCCAGGTCAGCCAGCGCTTCGGCCGCTTCCAGGCGCTGGGCAACATTTCGGCGCAGTTCCGGGCCAACGAACTGTGCGCCATCATCGGCCCCAACGGCGCCGGCAAGAGCACGTTCTTCAACATCCTCAGCGGCGCCTTCGCGCCGACGGCGGGCCAGGTGCTGTTCGACGGCACCGATGTGACCGGCCTGGCCCAGCATGAGTACGCGCGGCGCGGCATCGCCAAAAGCTTCCAGATCACCAACGTCTTCAAGCAGCTCAGCGCCCACGAGAACGTGCGCGTGGCGCTCCAGATGCGGCATTCGCGGTTCGACTTCCTGCGGCCCCGCGCCGCTCTGGCGGGGCTCGCGGATGACGCCGACGCGCTGCTCGCGCGGGTCGGCCTGGCGCCGCTGCGTGCGAGGACGGCGGCCGACCTCGCGCACGGACAGCAGCGGGGACTCGAAGTGGCGATGGCGCTGGCGGCCGACCCGCGGATCCTGCTCATGGACGAACCCACCGCCGGCATGTCGCCCGAGGAAACCACCGTGATGATGGATCTGATCGTGCGGCTGGCAGCGGAACGCACCGTCATCCTGGTGGAGCACAAGATGAAGCTGGTGATGGGAATCTGCAAGCGCCTCATCGTGCTGCACCACGGCGAGTTCCTGGCCGAGGGCAGCCCCGGGGAGATCCGCGCCAACGCCGAAGTGCGGCGCGTCTACCTGGGACAGTCATGAACCCCACGCGCACGGCACTGACATGACCTCCATGCTCGAAGTCCGCGGCCTCAACGCCTGGTATGACCGCAGCCATGTGGTGCAGGACATTTCCTTCGATGTCGGCGCCGGCGAGATCGTGACGCTGATGGGGCGCAACGGCGCCGGCAAGACCACCACCCTGCGGACGCTGATGGGCCTGCTGGCGCGCAGCTCGGGGTCGATGCTGTTCGACGGCCAGCCGCTGCACGGCCTGCCGGCGCATGCGCGCTACCACCACGGCCTGGCCTATGTGCCGGAAGACCGGCGGATCGTGCCGGGCCTGACGGTGCGGGAAAACCTGCAGCTGGGCATCATCGCCAGCGCCAGGCGGGGCGAAACCGACGCCATGATCGAGGAGATCGCCGCCACCTTCCCGCGCCTGAAAGAAAGGCTGGGCCAGGAGGCGACATCGATGTCGGGCGGCGAGCAGCAGATGTTGTCGATCGCCCGCGCCATGATGGCCCGGCCCCGGATGATCCTGCTGGACGAGCCGTCAGAGGGCATCATGCCGGTGCTGGTGGACGAGATGTTCGAATTGTTCCTGCGCATGAAACGCAGCGGCACCACCCTCCTGCTGGTCGAGCAGAACGTCGAGCGGGCGCTGTCGATCTCCGACCGGGCCTACATCCTGGACCAGGGATGCATCGTGCACCAGGGCACGGCCGCCGGCCTGCTGGCCGACGCCGAGATCCAGAACCGCTACTGCGCCGTCTGAAGCCGGG
>JACMQP010000379.1 GCA_014376915.1 Ramlibacter sp. | reverse complement strand
GGAGTTCGGCCCGCCGGCGATGGTCGACAGCGTCGTCAGCTGGAACGGACCGATCCTGACGTACCGCTGGAACGACGGCAGCGACATGTTCTATTTCGTCTACCTTGACAGCGCCAACGTGGTGCGCCGCGCGCATCCGGGTATGGAATACCGCAACGCGCCCGACCGCGACTGAGCGTCTGCCGATGCGCGTCATCTTTGCCGGCACGCCGGAGTTCGCCCGCGCAGCGCTGGCCTGCCTGCAACGGGCCGGCTTCGAAATCGCCCTGGTCCTGAGCCAGCCCGACCGGCCGGCCGGCCGCGGCATGAAGCTGCAGGCCTCGCCGGTCAAGCAGTTCGCGCTGGACCACGGCATCGCCGTGGCCCAGCCGCGCAGCCTGCGGCTGGACGGCAAGTACCCGCAAGACGCCAGCGCCGCTCAGGCGGCCATCCAGCAGGCCCGGGCCGATGTCATGGTGGTCGCTGCCTATGGCCTGATCCTGCCGCAATGGGTGCTGGACCAGCCACGCCTGGGCTGCCTCAACATCCACGCGTCGCTCCTGCCCCGGTGGCGCGGCGCGGCGCCGATCCACCGTGCGATCGAAGCCGGCGACGCAGAGACCGGCGTGACCATCATGCAAATGGACGCCGGCCTGGACACCGGCCCCATGCTGCTGACGGAGCGGATGCCGATCACGCCGCGCGACACCACCGCCAGTCTGCACGACAAGCTTGCGGCGCTGGGCGGCGGGCTGGTCGTGGAGGCGCTCGAACTGGCCGCGTGCGGCGGCTTGAAACCGGTGGCACAACCCGCCAAGGGCGTGACGTACGCCCACAAGATCGAGAAAGCCGAGGCCGCCCTGGACTG
Source organism: Ramlibacter sp. (assembly GCA_014376915.1). Next base: position 3,283 of record JACMQP010000379.1, on the reverse strand, counting down.
GAGCCTGCCGGCGGCCGTGCTGGAGCGCAAGATCCGCGCCTTCGACCCTTTCCCGGGGGCGTCCAGCACGATCCAGGGCGAAGTGCTCAAGGTCACGGGTGCCGACGTCGCCGATGCGCAACAACCTTCGGCAGCTGCCGGTACGGTGCTGGCGGCGGAGCCGGCCGGCGTGCTGGTGGCCTGCGGCGAGGGTGCGCTGCGCCTCATGCAATTGCAGCGTGCAGGGGGCAATCGGCTGGCGGTGGCCGATTTCCTGCGCGGCTTCAGCCTGGTCCCTGGCATGGTGTTCGGCAGGCCCTAGTGTTCTTTCTGCCGTCGGTCCACCGCCATCCCGAATTCCGTAACGGCGCGCGGGCCATGGCCGGGCTGGCGCCGGGCATCGGCGCCTGGGGCCTGATGACCGGCGTGGCGATGGTGAAGTCCGGCATGAGCGTGACCGAAGCGCTGGCGATGACGTTCTTCGTCTACGCCGGCAGCGCGCAGCTGGCGGCGATCCCGCTGATCGTGGCTGGCGCGCCGATCTGGGTGATCCTGGCCACCGGCTTTTGCGTCAACCTGCGCTTCGTCGTTTTCAGCCTGCATCTGCGCCCCTACCTGATGCATATGCCGCGCTGGCGGCGGCTGGTCAACGGCTACCTCACTGCGGATCTGAGCTACGCGCTCTTCACCAGGCGCTTTCCGGAAGCGGCGGACGCCGCGCCTGGTTACAGCGCGCAGGAGGCCTACCTGGCCGGCAATTACTGCGTCACCTGGAGCAGCTGGATGGGCCTGAGCGTCGCCGGCATCGCGCTCGCAAACCTGATCCCGACCACATGGGGGCTGGGCTTTGCTGGCGTGCTGTGCCTGGTCGGCATCCTGTGCTCGCTCTCCAACACGCCGCTGCGCGCGCTGTCGGCGGCCTTGGCGGGCGCGGCCGCAGTGGCGCTGTATGCGTTGCCGCTCAAGCTGAACATCGTCGCCGCCATCGTCATCGCGGTCGCTGCCTGCTATCTGCTGGAAAAGAAGCTGCCGGCCGGAGTGCCGCAATGAACGGCGCGACCGATGCCTGGACCCTGCTGGTGATCGCCGGCCTGGCCGCGGTGACCGTGCTCTCGCGCTGCTTTTTCTTTATCCTGGACCGGCCCTGGTCGCTGCCGGAGTGGGCGCATCGCGCCTTGCAATACGCTCCGGTCGCGGCGCTGGCGGGCGTGGTCGTGCCCGAAGTGGTGATGGCCGACGGCCAGCTGGTCTCGATCTGGCAGGACGCGCGGGTGTTCGCTGCGCTGGCCGGGGTCGCGGTTTACTTCTGGCGCCGCAGCGTGCTGCTGACGCTGGTGCTCGGGATGGCGGTCTACCTGCCGCTGCACCTGGGGCTGGGCTGGTAAGCCTCGCGCGGACGGCAAATCGGCGGCGAAGCGCCCAGTGAAACCATGCCCTTTCCGGCTGACGTCGCGTGCGGCCGCGGGACTAGACTGAATTCGCCAAAAAAGAGACAAGCAATGGCGAATATCAGGCCGGGCGCTGCCCGTCGGTGTCTTGTGCTGGCTGCCGCTGCGCTGCTAGCCGGTTGCGGGGCGATTCCGCCCCGCCGCTCGAACTCAGAACCCTCAACAACCGGGCTGACATGGTCAGCGGCGGCGATGCGCTGGTCGAGGTTGTGTTGCCGGCCGGCGCTTCGGCGTCGGCGCTGAAGGTGGATGTCGACGGCCGGGATGTCAGCAGCGCCTTCGCAGTCCGCGCCGACGGCCGGGTGACGGGGCTGGTCATTGGCCTGGCCAACGGCAACAACGTGCTGTCCGCGTCGGCCGACGGCGCCACCGCAGCGAAGCTGCTCGTGACCAATGCTCCCCGCGGCGGACCGGTGTATTCCGGCGCGCAGGTCGTTCCGTATATCTGCGCCACGCCAATCCCGGTGGCCACGGCTGGCAGCGGTGTCACGGCAACGCCCGCCACCAATGCCAGCGGCCTGTCGGGTGCGCCCGATGCGCAGTGCAACATCGCCAGCGAATTCAAGCTGTATTACCGCTCGACCGCGTCCACCACCTGCACCTTCAGCCTGCCGGATCCCTCGCCGTCCGTGGCGGCCACCAGCACAGCCCCGGCGACGACGGCCAATCCGCCGGCCAACGGCTGCTTCAAGCCCTACGACGCGACGGCGGTTGTTCCCGCCGACATGGGCACCACCGTCACCGATGCCGGCAAGACGGTGAACTACATCGTGCGCGTCGAGCGTGGAACGATGAACCGCGGCAACTACGACATCGCCGTGCTGTTCGACCCCACCAAGCCGTGGACGGCGACCGCGCCGCAGGCGCAATGGAACGGCAAGATCCTGCACGTGTTCGGCTCCAGCACCAAGCAGCCGAGGCGCCAGGTCCGGCCCGCCACCAACTGGGCGTCGGAGGACAAGGCGTTGTCGCGCGGCTACATGTTCGTCACCAGCAGCATGACGGATTCGGCGCGCAACTCGAACCGGGTGCTGATGACCGAGACGGTGATGATGCTCAAGGAACACGTCGCCGACAACTACGGACCCATCAGGTTCACCATGGGGCAGGGCTGCTCGGGCGGCTCGATCAACTCGCACATGAACGCATCGGTCGCCCCCGGGCTGCTGGATGGCGTCACCATCAATTGCGCCTACCCCGATTCGGAGACGACCGGCATCGAAGTGGCCGACTGCGTGCAGCTGGTGGAGGCCTACCAGAAGCCGCAGTGGCTGGCGTTGATGACTGGCGCCAGCGTTGACACGGTCAATGCAAAGAAGACTGCCATCAACGGCCACCTAGACCAGACCGGTTGCCATGCCTGGTACAACCTGTTCGGCAGCAACGGCAAGGTCGGGCTGTACCAGCAGCGCACGGTGCCTGCGGCCAACAGCGCGAGCGGCGTGTTGGTGCAAAGCGCGACCACGACCAACAACTGCGAGCTGCCGAACTCCACAGTCTATGACCCCGTCACCAACCGGACCGGCGCCCGTTGCAGCGCCTGGGACTGGGCTGCCAACATCTTCGGGAAGGCCGCCGACGGCGTCCGCGCGTTCGACACGCGTGACAACGAAGGCGTGCAGTACGGACTGAAGGCGCTGCTGGCGGGAAGCATCAGCGGCGAGGAGTTCGTGACGCTCAATGAGATCGTCGGGGGCATCGACAAGGACGCCAATTTCCGCGCCGAGCGCAGCAAGGCGGACGCCGCAGCGCTGGACGTCGCCTACCGGGCGGGTCTCGTAATGAGCGGCAAGAACCTCGCCAAGGTGGCCGAGCTCGACACCCGCGGCTGGGACGACTCGCTGATCGTGGCCATG
>JACMQP010000378.1 GCA_014376915.1 Ramlibacter sp. | reverse complement strand
GCGGATCGTGCGTGGTGGCGGCGAGGTCGTCGACATCCACCTTGTGCGCCAGCCGCTTGCCGCCGGCGGCGCCGACGCTGACGAACAGCACGTCGTCCTTGTGCTCGCGGGCCCAGGCTGCCATCGCCGTCTTGGCCTTGACCTGGTCGCAGGCGTCGATCACCGCCGTAACGCCGGCCGGCAGCAACTGCGGCCAGTTCGCCGGCTCCACGAATTCCTCGATGCCATGGACCCGGCAGGCCGGATTGATCTGGGCAATGCGTTCGGCCATGGCCACCACCTTGGCCTGGCCGATGGTGCTTGCGAGCGCGTGGACCTGGCGATTGATGTTGGACTCGGCGATGTGGTCCAGGTCGATCAGCGTGAGCTCGCCGACGCCGCTGCGGGCCAACGCCTCCGCCGCCCACGATCCGACCCCGCCGATGCCCGCCACCGCGACGTGCGCGCCGCGGATCGCCCTGGCTCCTTCCACCCCATACAGCCGGTCCAGCCCGCCGAAGCGCCGCTGGCGGTCCGCCGCCTCGTCGAGGTGGGTCATGGCGGCGTGGCCGGCACGCGGCTCAGCGCCGCGCCAGCCGCTCGCGCGCGGCGTTCGCGGCCTCGGACTGCGGATAGGCCTGCACCAGCTCCTGCAGCGTGCGGCGGGCGCCCGGGTTGTCCTTCAGTTCGATCTGGCAGTTGGCGATCGACAACAGCGCCTCGGGCGCACGGGCGTGCTCCGGCACTTGCGACAGCAGCGCGCGGAAGTTGGCGACGGCGCCGCGGTAGTCGCGGTTGGCGTACTGCGCGTTGCCCAGCCAGAACAGCGCCGTCCCGCGGTAGCCACCCTGCGGGTAGCGCCGCACGAACTCGGTGAACGCGGTCTGCGCCGCCGGGAAGTCGCCGCGCCGGAAGATCGCCAGCGAGGCCTCGAAGTCGCGGGTCTCGGTCGGGTCGGCCATGAACTCGCGCCCGTCCAGCGTCACCTTGACCGGCTCGAACTTGCGCAGCCGCTCTTCGACGCCTTGCGCCACGTCCTTCTGGCCGCGCTGCAGTTCCGAGACGTTGCGGGTAAGTTGTTCGTTCTGCCCGCGCATGGCGGCGATTTCACCGCGCAGCGACTCGATCTGGTTCTGCAGGTCCAGCAAGCTACGTCGGAGCAGGCCGCTATCCTCGGTTGATCGGCGCAGGTCCTCGGCCTGCCGCTGGATCGCGGCGTCGCTGGCCAGGCGCTGCTGTTCGACCTTGATGCGCAGGTCGAGGATGGCCCGGCGCGCCTCGTCGTCGTCGAACAACGCGGCGCGTGCCGGCCCGGCCAGCAACGCGCCGCCGGCCAGCAGAATGCAGGCCAGCGGACGCCAGGAAATGGAAAGGGCCCTCATCAGCGGTAGGCGATTTCGGCGCGGCGATTCTGCGACCAGGTGGACTCGTCGCTGCCCATGGCGGAGGGCTTTTCCTTGCCGAAGCTCACGGCCTCGACCTGGTTGTCGCCAATGCCCAGCAGGCCCAGCGCGCGGCGTACGGCCTCGGCCCGGCGCTGGCCCAGAGCCAGGTTGTATTCTCGGCCCCCGCGCTCGTCGGTGTGGCCCTCGACCACCACATGGCGCGCGCCACTGGCCTTCAGGAACCGGGCATGGGCCTCGATCAGGTTCTGGAACTCGGGTTTGATCGCGTAGCTGTCGTAGTCGAAGTACACGATTCGCGCGATGTTGACCGGACCCATGGTGTCACTGGGGCGCTCGGCGGTCTGCACCGGTGTCACGGCGCTTTGGGTGCCACGGCCGGCGTTGGCATCGGCGCCGCCAGGGCCCTGCACGGCACTGCCGCTGCGGTCTTCCACCGGAACGTCGTCGAGTTTTACGCCGGAGGCGCAACCCGCCAGGACGGCGGCGACGGCACAGGCCGTCAACATTTTCTTGAACATCTAGGAAAACCTCCTGAAAGGAAAAATCACTTCTGGAACGGGCCCCAGTCCGGCTCGCGGATGTCGCCGCCCTGCCCCGCCAGCCTGGCCTTGATCTTGCCGTCGAGCGTGGTGGTCATGAGGGCTTCGCGTCCGTTTTGCCGGGTCGCGTACACGATCAGGCGGCCGTTGGGGGCAAAGCTCGGTCGCTCGTCCGCCGTGGTGTCCGTGATGGTGTTCACCGCATTGCCGCCCAGTTCCATCACCTGCAGCTTGAAGGCGCCGTTGATGCGGGAAATGTACGCAAGCGACCGGCCGTCCGGGCTCACCGCGGGGGATATGTTGTAACTCCCCGTAAAGGTGACGCGTTCGGGCGTGCCGCCACTGGCGGGCATGCGGTAGATCTGCGGCGCGCCGCCACGATCGCTGACGAAAAAGATGCTGCGGCCATCGGGCGCGTAGACCGGTTCGGTGTCGATGCCCGCCGACTGCGTGAGCCGCCTGGGCTCGCCGCCGTTGGCGTCGATCGTGTAGAGCTGCGAGCCGCCGTCGCGGCTGAGCGTGACGGCCAGCGTGCGGCCATCCGGCGACCAAGACGGCGCACTGTTGGAGCCGCGGAAATTGGCGATCAGCCGGCGCTTGCCGCCATAAACCTCGTGCACATAGACCACGGGCTTGCGCGACTCGAACGACACGTACGCCACCTGGCGGCCATTGGGCGACCACGACGGCGAGATGATCGGCTCGGCGCTGGCCAGCGCCGACTGCGCGTTCTCGCCGTCGGCGTCGGCCACCCACAGGTTGAAGCGCGTGCCAGCCTTGGTCACGTAGGCGATGCGGGTGGAAAACACGCCCTTCTCGCCGGTGAGTTTTTCGTAGATGAAGTCGGCGATGCGGTGCGCCGCCAGCCGCAGGTCGCCGGCTGTCACCACCAGGCCCAGCACGCCCAGTTCCTGGGCGCGCACCACGTCCCACAGCCGGAAGCGAACGTCGTAGCGGCCGTCCGCTAGCCGGTTGACGCTGCCGGCCGCCAGCGAGTCGGCGCCCTTTTGCCGCCATGGCGCCATGTCGGGGCGGCTGCTCTCGTCGAGCGTCGCGCCGCTGGCGTCGACGGCGCGGAACTGGCCGCTGCGCTCCAGGTCGGCCTGGATGATGGCGGCGATCTTCTGCGGCGCCTGCGCGTCGCCGCGAAACGGTGCGATTGCGATCGGCAACTGCGTCAGGCCGACGCCGGTCACTTCGACGCGGAACTGCGCATGGGCCAGCAGCGGCGCGGCCAGCAGGCCGGCCAGCACGGCGCGGCGGCGGAATTCAGGCGCGGGGATCGGAAAGGCTTGGGTCATCTTGTCGGTTCAGGCAATAAAGAGCGAAATATTTTCCGAAAGCGGCTTGGGCCTGCATCGTACACACGGCAAAGCCCATTGCGCCGTCGAGGAAGCCCAGCTGCAGGAAGTAGCTGCGCAGGAAGGCCACCGCGCCGGCCGCGCCGGCGCGAGCCATCGATGTGCGGCGGCCACGGGCCTGTTGCTGGCGCGCCCAGGCCTGGCTGTAGGCCTCGAGCTTGCGCCAGTAATGGGAGGGGGTGGGATAGCTTTCGTGCAACAAGGGACTGGTGAGACGCCGGCGACGCGTCCCGAGTTCCGCCAGCACCTTTTCGTGCACCAGATCGTCGGAAAAACGGGCCTGGCCGCGACGGAACAGACGCAACACGTGGTCGGGGGTCCAGCCGCAGTGATGGATCCACTGGCCGCAAAAGCGGGTCAGCCGGGGAATATCATAAGCTGATAGATCGGTCGACGCCATCGCCGCCTGGATCTGCGCGGCCAGTTCCGGCGTGACCCGCTCGTCGGCGTCCAGCGACAGCACCCAGTCGCAGGTGGCCAGGGCCAGCGCCCGGTTCTTCTGCGGACCGAAGCCTGGCCAGTCGGCGGTCTGGGTGACGCGGGCCCCGCAGTCGCGGGCAATTTCCGTGGTGGCGTCGGTGCTGCCGCTGTCGACGACCACGATCTCGTCGGCGAACGGCACCGAGGCCAGGCAGGCGCGCAGGTTGGCGGCTTCGTTGCGGGTGATGACGACGACGGACAGGGTCATGGGTTGGGCTGCCATTATCCGAGACGGCCGGCCAGGGCGGCGATGCGGGCTCCCCCGCCGCTGCTGAGATAATCGCGGGCTGTCCGTACCAGAGGTGTGCCGCGCGTGTCGAAAAGAATCAGTTGGCAAAACCTGCGGCCCTGGCCGGTGTACCTGACCGCGGCCATGTTGCCGTTTTCGCTGGCCGCCACCAATGTGGCCAAGCTGCTGATGGTTTTGTTCGCACTGGTGGCTCTCACAATACGGCTCACGAGGCGCGAACCGATCCCGGCGTTCTCGCGGCTGCGCACGCCGCCGCTGGTGGGCCTGATGCTGGCCGCGCTGGCGCTGAGCCTGCTTTATTCCGTGGCCCCGCTCGCTGAGGCGCTGCACGACCTGAACAAATACAGCAAGCTGCTGCTGATCCCGCTGGTGCTGCTGCTGGTGCGCACGCGCCGCGAGGCGCTGCTGGCGCTGGCCGCGTACCTGGCGGTGGAAACCTTCGTCGTGCTGACTTCCTACCTGCTGGCGCTCGGGCTGAACGTGCCCTGGGTGGTGAAGCCGCTGGCGATCCGGCTCTATGCTGCGACCGTGTATTCCAGCTATCTCGACCAGTCGATCATGACCGTGGGCCTCGCTGCGCTGGCCTGGCACCTGCGCCATGCGTTCCCCGGCCGTCACGGACCACGGCTGGCTGTCGCCCTGGTGTTCCTGTGCGCCGTCAACGTGCTGCTGCTGCTGCCGGGCCGGAGTGCGCAGGTCGCCCTGCTGGCGGCGATGGTGCTGGGCCTGTACTGGGCCGTGCCGCGGCGGGCGCGGCCGGTGGCGGTGCTGCTGCCGCTGCTGGTGGTGGCGGCGGTGATGGCGCTGTCGCCGCATTTCCGCGATCGCACCACGGCCGTCGTCACCGAATCGATCGCCTACAGCAACGGCGACCGCACCCCCACGTCGTCCGGCATCCGGCTCGGCCTGTGGCACCGCTCGCTGCAGGCGATCGGCGAACGGCCGCTGACGGGCTACGGCATCGGCAGCTGGAACCATGTCTACCGCCGGCTGGAAGGCAGTGCGCTGGCCCCGGCCTACGCGCAGCTGCGCAACCCGCATCAGGAGTACCTGCTGTGGGGCGTGCAACTGGGCCTGGGCGGCATCGCTCTGCTGCTGGCCTTCGGCTGGGCCCTGCTGCGCGATGCGTCGGGCTTCCGCCCCGACATCCGCCATGCGACCGCTTCGATGGTGGCGATCTTCGCCATCGTGTGCCTGTTCAACAGCACCTTGTTCGACGCGCTGATCGGCGACTATTTCTGCTTCATGCTGGCGCTGCTGCTGGCGCTCGGGGTCACCACCCCGCCACGGGAGCAGGCCGCATGAACGAAGCCGACGGCCTCGACGAAGCGCCGCCGGCGCGGGCACTCTGGCCGCGGCTGGCGCGGTTTTTTCCGTATTTCCGCGGCGCCGGCCGGGCCCTGCCCGGCATGATCGCCGCTGTCCTGGTCGCGGCGGTGACCGAGCCCATGATCCCGGCCCTGATGAAGCCGTTGCTGGACCGCGGCTTTCAGGGCGGCTCGCTCAGTCTGTGGATCGTGCCGGTGGTGTTGATGGGACTGTTCGCGGTTCGCGGCGTCGCCGGTTTCGTGGCGCAGTATTCGCTCGCCCTCATGGCCAACCAGGCGATGGTGGCGCTGCGCGGCAAGCTGTTCAACCGGTTGCTCGACGCGCCGATGACGATGTTCGGCCAGACCTCGGCCAGCGCGCTCTCCAACACAGTGGTCTACGAAGTGCAGACCGGCACCACGCTGCTGGTGAATGCCATGCTGTCCCTGATCAAGGACTCGTTGACGCTGGTGGCGCTGATGGCGTACCTGCTGTACCTCAACTGGAAGCTGACGCTGATCGTGCTGGTGATCTTCCCCGGCGTGGCGCTCGTGATGAAAGTGCTGTCGCGGCGGCTGCACCGGATCACCCAGGCCAGCCAGCAGGCCACCGACCGGCTGGCCTATGTGGTCGAAGAAAACGTGCTGGCCCATCGCGTGGTGCGCCTGCACGAGGCGCAAGCCGCGCAAGGCGAGCGCTTCGACCGCCTCAATCGCGAGCTGCGCCGGCTGGCGATGAAGTCCACCATCGCGGCCTCGGCCATGACGCCGCTGACGCAATTGCTGGCGGCGGCGGCGCTGTCGGCAGTGATCTGCACGGCGCTGTGGCAAAGCTCCACCAGCGGCATCACCGTCGGCGGCTTCGCGTCGTTCGTGACGGCCATGCTGATGCTGATCGCGCCAATCAAGCACCTGTCGGAGTCGGCGGCGCCGATCACGCGGGGGCTGGCGGCGGTGGAGCGCGGGCTGGACCTGATCGACCAGACCCAGGCCGAGCAGGAAGGCAGCCATCAGGTGGAACATGCACGCGGCGAGCTGGTGCTGGACCAGGTCTCGGTGCGTTACGCCGGCAGCAGCCGCGACGCGCTGGACGGCATCAGCCTGCGGGTGGAGCCGGGCCAGACCGTGGCGCTGGTGGGCAGTTCCGGGTCGGGCAAGACCACGCTGGTGAACCTGCTGCCTCGGTTCATCGAGCCGACCGGCGGACGCATCACGCTCGACGGCGTGGAACTGCGCGACTGGACGCTGGGCGCGTTACGCCGCCAGTTCTCGTTCGTCAGCCAGGACGTGGTGATGTTCAACGACAGCATCGCCGCCAACGTGGCCCTCGGGCTGGCGGCGGACCGCGAGCGGATCGCGCAGGCGCTGGAGGCGGCCAACCTCGGCTCCTACATCGCGGCGCTGCCGCTCGGCATCGACACCCGGGTCGGCCACAACGCCACCCAGCTTTCCGGCGGCCAGCGCCAGCGCCTGGCCATCGCGCGGGCGCTGTACAAGGACGCGCCGATCGTGGTGCTGGACGAAGCGACGTCGGCGCTGGACGCCGAGTCGGAGCAGGCCGTGAAGACGGCGCTGCAGCGCCTGATGGCCGGGCGCACCACGCTGATCATCGCCCACCGCCTGTCGACCATCGAGCACGCCGACCGGATCCTGGTG
>JACMQP010000377.1 GCA_014376915.1 Ramlibacter sp. | reverse complement strand
CCCCACTTCTCCGACTCGGAGCGGGTCAGCGCCAGCAGTTCGGCCGGGCCGATCTTCAGCGGCACGGCGCCCTGTGCCGCGATGAACTCGTCCATGTCCGGCAGCGCCTGCACCTTGGCGATGGCGCTCCGCATCTGGCTGACCGCCTCGCGCGACGTGCCCTTGGGCGCGTAGACCGCCACCCACAGTTCGCCCACCATGCCGGGCACCGTGTCGTTGGCGAGCGGCACGTTGGGCAGCACCGTCGAGCGGGTCAGGGACAGCACCGCGATCGGCTTCAACTGGCCGCTCTTGACGAACGGCAGCGCCGCCGGCAGCGTGCTGATCACATAGCTGATCTGGCCGCCGATCAGGTCCGTGAGCGCCGGTGCCACACCCTTGTACGGCACGTGCGTGAGCTGCACCTTCTGCGCATGCTTCATGTACTCCATCAGCAGGTGCGAGAAGGTGCCGTTGCCGGCCGTGCCGAAGCTGTACTTGCCCGGCTCCTTGCGGGCCAGCGCCAGAAGGTCGGCCATCGAGTTGGCCGGCACGTTGTTGTTGGCCAGCAGCACGTGCGGGACCAGTGCGATACCCGAGACCGGTTCGAAGTCGGCGATCGGGTCGAAACCTGGCTTGCTGTACAAAACCGGGTTGACGGTCTGCGTGCTGTTGACTGTGACCAGCCAGACGCTGCCGTCGCGCGGCGCCGACCTGGCAACCCAGGCCGAGCCGATGTTGCCGCCGGCGCCTTGCCGGTTCTCCACCACCACCGACGACTCCAGGAACTTCGGCAGCCGCGCGCCAAGTGCCCGCGCGAACACGTCGTTGGAGCCGCCGGCCGCCTGCGGCACGACCAGCGTGATCGTCTTGGGCAGCACGTTCTGCGCGAGGGCGCCCAACGACAGGAGCAGCGGCGCCACGGCCAGCGCAATGGCGAGCGGGCGGCGACGAGGGAATGGCAAGGTCATTGTGGTCTCCGGGGGGTTGCTGGAAGGTCTGCGATGTCCTGGTGCTCCCCGAGCGCCGGCGCCGGGGTGCGGATGGTTCCGGGGGTGCGCGAGAGTCGTGGGAAAACGTTGTGCATGGTGACGCTGCCCAGCTCCGCATCGGGCACGTCCACCAGCACCTGGCGTTCGGTGACGTGCGGGTCCTGCATCAGCTGATCGACGCTCAGCACCGGGCCGACCGTCACGTCGAGAGCGCCGAAGTGCGCGAGGTTTTCCTGCAGCGTGTGGCGCTGCACGAAGTCGCCGATCACGCGATCGAGTGCGTCGATGTTGGCCAGGCGCGCGGTGTTGTCCGCGAAGCGCGGATCGTCGACCAGTTCCGGCGCGCCGACGGCCCTGAGGATCCGCGCCGCCATTCGCTGGGTCGATCCCGACATCACCATCCAGCGGCCGTCGCTGCACGGATAGGCATTGCGCGGCGCGGCCACCTCGGCGCGGTTGCCCATGCGCCGCGGCAGCTGGCCGGTGTGCTGGTAGATGCCGGCGTCGGGCCCCAGGATGCCAAGCATCGGCTCGAGCAGCGAGAGGTCCACCACCTGGCCGAGCCCGTCATTGACTTCCACTTCGCGCACCGCCGCCAGCGTGGCGAAGGCACCCGACAAGCCGGCGATCATGTCGGCCAGCCCGAGATTCGGCAGCGCGGGCGGCTTGTCGGGGAAACCGTTCTTGTAGGCGAAGCCGGAGAACGCTTCCACCAGGGTGCCGAAACCGGGCCGCGTGGCATACGGGCCGGTCTGGCCCCAGCCGGAAATGCGCACGATCACGAGTTTGGGATTCGCGCGGTGCAGCACCTCGGGCGACAGGCCGTAGCTCTCCAGGCCACCGCTCTTGAAGCTTTCCACCAGCACATCGGCTTCGGGCACCAGCGCGAGCAGTTTCTGCACGTCGCCGCTGTCCTTCAGGTCCAGGCAGATGCTGCGCTTGTTGCGCGCGTAGACCTTCCACCAGATCGACTTGCCGCCGTTCTTCCAGTCGCGCAGCGTATCGCCTTGCTCGCTCTCGACCTTGATCACGTCGGCGCCGAAATCGGCCAGCTGCAGCGTGAGCATGTTGCCGGCCATCAGGCGCGACAGGTCCAGCACGCGGATGCCAGCCAGCGGCAGGGAAGCGCCTGCGCTCATGCATTCTTCCCGTGCTGGCGGGCCAGCCGCGCGTTGCGGCGCTGCAGGAACATCCGCGCGCGGGTGGCGATCGGCACGTCGATCATCTTGCCGTCCAGCGCGATGGCGCCCTTGCCTTGTGCAATGCCGGCGTCGAAGGCGGCCAGCAGGCGCTCCGCGGCGGCGGCCTGCGCGTCCGTGCCGCCGAACACGTCGTTGAGAACCTGCACCTGGGCCGGATGGATGCACACCGCGCCGCGCATCCCGATGCGCTTCGCATGCACCGCCAGCGCCTTATAAGCCTCGGGGTTGCTGAAGTCGCCAACCGTGCCTGGCAGGCCCATGGGCTGGATCCCGGCCGCGGCCGCGGCGACGGCCACCGCCTGCGCCGGCCAACCCATGCCCTCGGCCAGCGGGTCGACGCCCATCGCGGTTGCAAAATCCTCGCCGCCGAAGCACATCGCCACCAACCGCGACGAGCAGCGCGCGATCATCGGCGCCTCCACCACGCCCCTGGGCGTCTCAACCAGCGCAATGGTGCGCACGCTGTGCGGCGACCGCTGCGCGAAATGCTCTTCGCGCGCCAAGTCGGCGTCCAGCTCCTGCAACTGCTGCGGCGACTCCACTTTCGGCAGCACGATGCCGTCGGCGCCGCTGGCGACCGCCGCGGACACGTCGTTCGGGAGCAGCAGAAGTTCGTTGTTGACGCGCACATAGACGGTGGCGCCGGCGGCGTGCAGTTGTTTGACGGCGCCCGCCAAGGCGGCCCTGGCCTTGTCCTTGGACGACGGGGCGACGCCGTCTTCGAGGTCCAGGATGATCACGTCGGCGCCGCGCTCGGCGCCCTTGGCGATGAAGCGTTCGGCGTCCGCCGGGATGAACAACAGCGAGCGGGCGTCGAAGTCGGCGGCAATCGTCATGGCAGATCCTGCAGTTGGGCGCGACGGCAGTGTCGCGCGCAGCCGATTCTATGGCGCTGCCCGGTGCTGGAAAGGCGCGGCACCCTTATCATTGTCCCATGCAGTTCCAGTCGTCCCGCCTCACCGACCATGCGCATCCTCGGCATTGACCCCGGCCTGCGGACCACCGGCTTCGGCGTCGTCGACGTCGACGGCCATTGCCTCAGCTACGTCGCCAGCGGCACGATCAGCACGATGAAGGTGGACGGCGGCAACCTGCCAGCGCGGCTCAAGGTTCTGTTCGACGGCATCAACGAGGTCAAGGAGCGCTATTTGCCCGACGTCGCCTGCGTCGAGATCGTG
>JACMQP010000376.1 GCA_014376915.1 Ramlibacter sp. | reverse complement strand
GTAGCCCAGCTCCGCCATCGTCGGCACGCCCGGCAGCACCGGCGAGCGGTGCGCGCTGGTCACGGCCAGGCCCTTCAGGATGCCAGCCCGGATGTCGCCCGACGTGGTCGGCACTGCCGCCAGCATCAGCGGAATCTGGCGCCCCAGCACCTGGGCCCGCGCGTCGCCGCCGCCGCGGTACGGAATGTGCACCGCATAGATGCCGACCCGCTGCTTGAGCAGTTCCATCGTCAGGTGCCCGGTGCTGGCGACGCCTGCGGTTCCGTAGTCGTAGACGCGGCTGCCGCTGCCCGAGCCGATCATGCTGCGCGAGAGAGCGATGAATTCGCCGAAGTCGCGCGCCGGAAAGCTCGGGTGCGACGTGATCAGCACCGGAGCGTCGACGACCTTGCCGATCATCGCGAAATCGCCGATCGGCTCGAAGCCGATGCCGGGATTGGCCGCGGGCAACGTGACGTGGGTGCCGTCGAAAGCCATCAGCAGCGTGTAGCCGTCGGGGGCGCTGGCAGCCACCGCGCGGGTCGCGATGGCGCCGCCGGCGCCGGTGCGGTTCTCCACCACGACCGGCCGGCCGAGGATCTCGCCCAGCCGCGGCGCGATGAAGCGGGCAGTGATGTCGGCGATGCCACCGGGCGCCAGCCCCACCAGCAGCCGGATCGGCTTTTGCGGGTAATCGTCCTGGGCCCATGACGCGGCCGCGCCGATTGCCGGCGCCACGGCCAGCGCCTTGCTGAAACTGCGACGGGAAATCATGCTGCCTCCCTGGCCGGTTCGGCGGTCGCCGCGGCGGCGGCCGGCGCGTACCTGCCCTTGATCTGCGAGCGATGCAGGGTGCGGAACTGATCCGGCGGAAAGCCGTCGCGCCGATGCATGGTGGTGAAGTTGTTCCACAGCACAACGTCGCCCAGTTGCCACTGGTGGCGCAGGGTCACCTGCGGATCGGTCGCGTAGCCCCAGATCGCGTTGAGCAGGGCCTCCGATTCGGTCAGCGTCACGCCCGGGATGTAGGCGTTGCGGCGCCGGCCCAGGTAGAGCGTGCGCTCACCGGTTTCGGGCTGCTTGATGACGATCGGGTGCAGCGTGCCGACCGACTGGGTGGGGTCGTCATTCGCGGTCATGCCCTTGCGCACGAAGCCGCCGCTGTCGTAGGTGCCGTCGTGCTTGATGGACAGCCGCTCCAGCCGTCGCACCAGGTCGGCCGGCATCGAATGCAGTGCCGCGGGCATGCTGGCAAAACAGGTGTCGCCGCCCGCATCGGGCAGTTCGATCGACCACAGCATCGACGCGAACGGCGGCTGCGGCAGGTACGACATGTCGGTGTGCCACTGCGCCTCGCCGTCGCCGAGCGCGCCGATCGGCTCACCGGCGCCGTTCTTGCGGTTGGAGACGACGTACAGGTTCGGATGGTCGGCCACGCT
The DNA here is from genome assembly GCA_014376915.1 of Ramlibacter sp. The sequence goes on along the minus strand of JACMQP010000376.1, from coordinate 1,243 downwards.
CTTGCGGCCCGCGCCCTGGTTGGGCGGCGGGTCGAGCTCGCCCAGCATGGCGGAGAAACGCTCGAACTGCGCGTTGGTGAGCTGCTGGTCGCGCAGCAGCAGCACGTGGTGCTGCTGCCAGACGCCATACAGTTCGTCGAACTGCGCGGGCGTGATGGCAGCGAGCGACACGCCGCTGACGTGGGCGCCGATGACGGGCGTGATGGGGACGAATTCGATGGCCATCGTGTTCTCCTCAGACCAGGCCGGCGTTGCGCGACGCCAGCGACAGGTCGACGAAGCGCGAGCCGGTGCGCTCGCTCTTGCTGAAGCGGATGCTGGTGTAGCCCAGGTCGAGCGCGCTGACGCGGCCCATGCCCTCGATCAGGCCACCGCGACTGTCGTTCCTGGCCTGGCGCAGGCCTTCGAGCAGGGCCAGGCCGGTGATGTAGCCTTCCAGCGAAACCGGAGTGACCGGGATGTTCATGGCGCGCGCTTCGGGCAGGAAGTTGCGCACCACGGTGTACTTCTCCTTGGTGTATTCGGGCACCACCACGCTGAAGCCGACGCCCGGTGCGTCCTTGCCCAGGTCGGCCAGCAGCTTCTCGCGATCGACGAAGGAGATCACCATCTTGGGCAACACCAGCGTGCGCGGCGCGTATTCGCGCAGGAAGCCGGTCAGCGGCGCGTTGTTGGCCAAAATGATCAGCACCTCGGGCTTGTTCGCGTCCAGGGTTCTGATCGCCGCGGCGTTGAGGCTTGGGCCCTTGCGGTCCACGCCGGCCGTGACCATCAGCTTGCCGCCCTCGCGCGCCAGGATCGATTCGAGCAGGGGCACGTTGGTGGCGCGCGCGTCCTCGAGATGGACGAAGCCGAAACGCTCGGCACCGAGCAGGCGGTAGTGCTTGACGATGGCCTGCAGCTCGCGCTCGTAGCTGGCGCGGGTGGTGAAGGTGGTGGCGGCCTTGTCGCCGTACAGCAGCGGCGTGCCCGAGAAAGCGCCGACCAGCGCGATGCCCTCCCCCGCCGCCAGCAACGCCGCCGCCTCGGAGCAGGGACGCGTGGTGCAGCCGGTGAGGCCGACAACCTGGCGGTTAGCCACCAGCTCGCCGACATTGGCCTCGGTCTTCGCCTTGTCGCCGACGTCGTCCAGCGAGATCAGGTGAACCGGGCGTCCGCCGATGCCACCGTTGCGGTTGGCCGCGAGCAGCGCCGCCTTGATGCCGTCACGCATCGCGGCGCCGAAGCCGGCCTGCGGACCGGT
>JACMQP010000375.1 GCA_014376915.1 Ramlibacter sp. | reverse complement strand
TGGACCTACTGTCCAACCACAGTATCAAGGACAGGGAAACCGCCATGGACCAAGCCTACCAAGCCATCGCCCGGCGCAACGCGACCGACGAGACGTCGATCGATGCGTCGGACGAGTACGTGGAACCGGATGCGTCGCGTTACTGTCCGACGGAACTACTGGGCACGTTCGCGCTGCTGATGGCGGGCCACGGCCGCTGCGCCAGCGCCGACATGATGCTCGGCGATCGGGAGTACGCGATGTGGCAGCTGGCCCGTGCGCACACCATGGCCGACGACCACCTGCGCTCGATCGCCGTGCTCCTGTTCGCCTATTTCGACGACCCACGCGGCTGGGGCGCCGCAGTGCACGCCTGAGCGCAGTCAGGTCTCCGCGCCTTCCACCAGGAAGCGCACCCGCCGCGCGCCTTGCCATTCGTCCGCGTCGAGCCGGAAGGCCAGCACCACACGCGCCGGCAGCGGCTCTGTATGGCCGAACCAGATGCCGTCAACCGCTGTCCCCTGGTGCTTCAGTTTTAGCGCCAGGTGCTTTTCTCCCACCAGCCGCTGCGACACCACTTCCACTTCCTCGCTGAACAGCGGCGGCGCGAAGCCCTGGCCCCACACCTCGTGGTGCAGCGTGTCGACCAGCTCCGGCCGCCGATATTCGGGCAGCAGCGGACCGTCGGTGTGGATCCGACGGGCCAGCGTCTCGGTGTCAAGCCACTCCTGCGCCACCTGGCTCAAAGCCTGCTCGAAGGTGTCGATGTGCTCCTCGCCCACGGTGCAACCGGCTGCCATCGCATGGCCGCCGAACCGCAGGAGTACACCCGGATGGCGCTTCGCCACCAGGTCCAGTGCATCGCGCAAATGGAAGCCCGGAATGGAGCGCCCGGAACCCTTCAGCTCGTGCTCCTTGCCCGGCGCCTGGCTGGCGGCGAACACGAAGGTGGGCCGATGCAGTTTGTCCTTGATGCGCGACGCGACGATGCCCACCACGCCTTCGTGGAAGTCGGGGTCGAACACGCAGATCGCCGGTGGCGGCTCGGCGCCTTCGTCGAAGAGTGATTCGGCGATCAGCATTGCCTGCTCGCGCATGTCGCCCTCGATCTCGCGCCGCTCCCGGTTGATGCCGTCCAGCATGCGCGCGAGTTCGTCGGCCCGCGCCGCGTCGTCGGTCAGCAGGCATTCGATGCCCAGTGTCATGTCGGCGAGCCGGCCGGCCGCGTTGATGCGCGGCCCGAGCGCGAAGCCGAAATCGAAGGTGGTCGCGACGCGCGCCTGGCGCGCCGCCGCGGTGAACAGGCTGGCCAGGCCGCAGGGGAGTTGGCCGGCCCGGACGCGCTTGAGACCCTGCGCCACCAGCCGGCGGTTATTGGCATCGAGCTTCACCACGTCGGCCACCGTGCCCAGCGCCACCAGCGGCAGCAGGGCGTCGAGCCTGGGTTGAGATTCGGCGGTGAACAGCCCGCGCTGGCGCAGCTCAGCCCGCAGCGCCAGCAGCACATAGAACATCACGCCGACGCCGGCGATCGACTTGCTCTCGAAACCGCAGCCCGGCTGGTTCGGGTTGACGATCACCGCCGCATCCGGCAACTCGGACCCGGGCAGGTGGTGGTCGGTGACCAGGACCTGCAGCCCGAGCGCGTTCGCCCTGGCAACGCCGTCCACGCTGGCGATGCCGTTGTCGACCGTGATCAGGAGGTCGGCGCCGCTGTCTTTGACCCGCTGCGCGATCGGTGCCGTCAGGCCGTAGCCGTCGATGACCCGGTCCGGCACGATGTAGCCCACGTTCGTGGCGCCAAGCAGCCGCAGCCCGCGCACCGCCACCGCGCAGGCGGTCGCGCCGTCGCAATCGTAGTCGGCCACCACGCAGAGGCGCTTGCCGGCGGCGATGGCATCGGCCAGCAGCACGGCCGCTTCCTGCGCGCCCTTCATGCCCGAGGGCGGCAGCAGGCGCGCCAGCGCGTCATCCAGTTCGTCCTTTCCGACCACGCCGCGGGCAGCGTACAGGCGGGCCAGCAGCGGATGAATGCCGGCTTGTTCCAGCGCCCAGGCGGCGCGTGGCGGAATGTCCCTGACCAGGATTTTCATAGTGTCTCGAAGAGATTCGCCAAAGTCTGGCGGTCCAAGGCGCCACGCAGGCGCCGCCACCAGCCGGTTCCCCGGCCCGCCCAGCTGCGCGCATTGGATTCACCGCAAAGGGTGAGCGCCACAGGCTGGCCGCGGTCCAGGTCGGTGTTCAATTGCCGGCACTGCAGGTCGTCGAGCTGTTGCCAGGCGGCCGCCCACGCAGTCCAGTCGCGCAGCAGCGCGGCGTCGCGCAACTGGTGCGGCACCAGCAGGCCGGCCGGTGGCGCGCCGCGATGGCCGGCCGGCAACACCCCGGTGCCGCTGGCCCAGAACGAGTTGACCGGCAGCAGGCTGCCGCGCATCCGCTCGTCGTTGACCGCGTGGGTGTAAAGCAGCATCTGCATTTCCTGCTGCAGCCGGCGCAGCGGCGCGGCGGCTGCAGCGCGCGGCACCCAAACGTCAATGTCGCGGCCCATCACCCGGTCCAGCGACGCGGCGGCCAGGCCTCGGAACAGCTCGCCGCGCGCCAGCCAGCGGGTCGGCGCGTGGTATTCGAGCGCGATACCGTCCTGGTCGAAGAACGGCTGCATTGCCGTGAGCAGCGCCTGTGATTCCGCCGCATCGAGCCGCAGTTGCAGCGGGTGCTGCATCACGATGTGGTCGGTCGCCACGTGCCAGTGGCAGGGCGTGATCCAGGCCCAGGCCTGGCCGGCGGCGGCGCCGCCGGCCTGATGCACCTGCCATGCGGCCCAGGGAAGGCAACCGTCAGGTGCCGCGAGGCCGCAGGCCGCGGCCAACACCCGCTCGTGCGGTGGCGACAGGCTGCGCGGGTCGCCGGCGTCGGTCGCGGACGGTTCCAGCCGGGCCAGCAGACGCTGGAGCTGCGGCAATTGCAGCTTTTGCGCCGCCTCGCGGGAGCCGGGTTCCAGGCACGCGGCGAAGGGGATCAACAAGTGGGCGCCGTCTGACATGACCCCCATTGTCCGGGATGCCACAATTGCTGACCCAACAAAGCGGCTTCATGCGACTTCCTTACGAACTGGCCCTGGGCTGGCGCTACACGCGGGCCGGCCGCGCCACCCGCCGCAACGGCTTCATCTCCTTCATCTCAGGCGTCTCGATGCTCGGCATCGCCTTGGGCGTCGCGGCGCTGATCATCGTGCTGTCGGTGATGAACGGCTTCCAGAAGGAAGTCCGCGACCGCATGCTGAGTGTCGTTTCGCACATCGAGATCTACGGCCCCGGCGGCGGCGTGCTGCCGGACCTGCCGCTGACCATGGCGCAGGCGCGCCAGAACCCGCAGGTCATCGGCGCCGCCCCTTTCATCGCGGCCCAGGCGCTGCTGGCACGCGGGGAGGACATGCGCGGCGCCATCGTGCGCGGCATCGACCCGGCGCACGAGAACGAAGTCACCGACATTGCCGCGTCGATGCAGAACTCCAGCCTGGACAAGCTGGTGCCGGGGCAGTTCGGCATCGTGCTGGGCGCCGAGCTGGCGCGCAACCTGGGCGTGCGGGTCGGCGACCCGGTGACGCTGATCGCTCCCAGCGGCCAGGTCACGCCCGCGGGCGTGGTGCCGCGCCTGAAGCAGATGACGGTGGTCGGCACCTTCGATTCCGGCCACTACGAATACGACAACGGACTGGTGCTGCTGCACATGGACGACGCGCAGCGCATCTTCCGGCTCGAGGGGCCGACCGGCATCCGGCTCAAGCTCAAGGACCTGCACCAGGCCCGCGAGGTGGCGGGAGAACTGGGGCGTACGCTGACCGGCTCGTTTCTGATCAAGGACTGGACGCGCCAGAATCGCACCTGGTTCGCGGCCGTGCAGCTCGAGAAACGCATGATGTTCATCATCCTGACGCTGATCGTCGCCGTCGCCGCGTTCAACCTGGTGAGCACGCTGGTGATGACGGTGACCGACAAGCGGGCCGACATTGCCATCCTGCGCACCCTGGGCGCGAGCCCGGCCAGCATCATGGGGATCTTCGTCGTGCAGGGCGCGATGGTGGGCGTGATCGGCACGCTGGCCGGCCTGCTGCTGGGGCTGGGCATTGCGGTCAACATCGACATCATCGTGCCGGCGCTGGAGCACGCGCTCAACGCCAGCTTCCTGCCCAAGGACATCTACCTGATCAGCAGCATGCCGAGCGAGCCGCAGCGGTCGGACATCGTGCCGATCGCGCTGATCTCGCTGGTGCTGGCCTTCATCGCCACCATCTATCCGAGCTGGCGCGCGAGCCGCGTCAACCCCGCCGAGGCACTGCGCTATGAGTGATGTGGTGTTGCAATGCCAGGGCCTGACCAAGCGCTTCACCGAGGGGTCGCTGGATGTGGAAGTGCTGCGCGGCATCGACCTGCAGGTGCACGCCGGTGAAACGCTGGCGATCGTCGGCGCCTCCGGCTCCGGAAAGAGCACCCTGTTGCACCTGCTGGGCGGACTGGACGCACCGACCTCGGGCGCCGTGCAGCTGATGGGACAAGAGATGTCGCGCCTCTCCGCCGCCGAACAGGGGCGACTGCGCAACCACCACCTGGGCTTCGTCTACCAGTTCCATCACCTGCTGCCGGAGTTCAGCGCGCTCGACAACGTCGCCATGCCGCTGCGGATCCGCCGGCTGCCGATGGAGGACTGCCATGCGCAGGCCGCGAAGACGCTGGAATCGGTGGGCCTGCGCGAGCGGGTCAGGCACCGGCCGGCCGAACTCTCCGGTGGCGAGCGCCAGCGGGTGGCGATCGCCCGGGCGCTGGTCACGCGGCCGGCCTGCGTGCTCGCCGACGAGCCCACCGGCAACCTCGATCGCAGCACCGCGGACGGCGTGTTCGAACTGATGCTGCAGCTGGCCCGCGACCAGGGCACGGCGTTCGTGCTGGTCACGCATGACGAGACCCTGGCCGCCCGCTGCGGGCGGCAGCTGCGATTGACGTCGGGGCGGCTGGGCTAAGCCAGGCGACTGCCGATCCCGGGCTTGACCCGGGATCGGTAGCCCGAGCGCTTATTTTTTAGCGCACACAAGTTACCCAGCCTTTGTCGTCGGGAGCGCTACTCACCACGCTGCCTGCCCTGATCGGCGGTTGTTGCTTGGGATTTTGGCTATCAGCAAAAAACAGTCCCAGAAATCCAGGAAAGTTCGCGTCACCTTTGCTGGTAGGAGTCGAAGACCACAAGTAGATCGCCTTGCCATTCATCAAGCCAGATGCATAGAGGCTGGACAACTCCGTGATTGTTGGCAGTCGCCATCCGCTCAATCCATTGAATTTGGCGCTGCTGCAGGTGGCTGCTGCACTTGCGTAATCTGTAAACGTGTTGGAAGTGAAAACGTCAGCGCCAATTGGTGGTGGAGACCAAGTTAGTCCTCCCTGTGAAATAAAATCGGTGCCGAAGCTGGCAACCGGCGAGGGCATGCTCGAGAAGCTTGGTTGACTGGCCACAAACGCAGCAGCGGCTGTGTTCAGAAGCGAACCGATGTTTGCAGTTCCGGTTCCGCAGCCTGTCGCAGGTGCGCCTAGGCACTTCTGGATCGCCTGCAGCCCGCCGGCCAGGCTTGCACCGGCGGGCTGCCCGCTCTGGTATTGCGAGATTGTGGCCAACGAAAGGGCATAAGCCTTTTGCGCGACCGTTGCGCCAAGCGGAACGTTGAGAGCATCGACCGGCATGGTACCGACGATGTCCGGGACGCCGAAGTTCTTCTGGACGCTGGTGACGGCAGACTGGATGTTTGCGG
>JACMQP010000374.1 GCA_014376915.1 Ramlibacter sp. | reverse complement strand
CAGGCCCTCGCGCCCGCTGGCCGCGCGCGCCACCAGCGCGATGCTGGCAACGGCGCCGAGCATCTTGACCACCACCGACCGGTGGCGATACGTCGCCATCCAGGCGCCCACCCCGACCGCCAGCACGATCCAGTGTTCGCCCGGCATCCCGGGCCGCCCGTGGTCGTAGCGCTTGAGCTTTTGCAGGGTCGATTCTTCAGTCATTGCGGGAACCTCGCGTCGGTGGTGGTCGCATCGCCGATCGTAGCCATAACTGCTGAGTCTGCCCGTGCGAAGACACCGAGACCAAAAAAGCGGCCGGGGCGCAGGCCCCGGCCTTTAACGGCTGCGGCACCGCTACCGTCAGTGTTTGCCGCTTTCCCGGAGAACTTCCTTCAGATCGCCCGCCTTCTTCTGGGCCTTGCCGGCCTGCTCGCGCGCATGGCCCTTCAACTCCTGTTCCTTGCTGCCAACCAGCTTGCCGGCCTGTTCCTGGACCGCGCCCGCGGCTTTCTTCACGTTGCCCTTGACTTGCTGCTTGTTCATTTCGTTTCCCTGTGTTGGTCGATCGGTTCACGTTACGTGCGCAGCGCCGGGCCGCCAGCCGGCGAGGCTCCTGTCCAGCGGTGGTCAACCTCCTACAGCAAGCTACGCCGCCAGCCCTGGCGCCCCTTCTGCTACCCTCGACCGGATGCCTGCTGCGCTCCCTGCCACCGCCCCCGTCCGCAGCGCAATGGCCCCGGCAACAGTGGTCCTGGTGTTGTCCCTGCTGCTCGGGATCCAGCCGGTGACCACCGACCTGTATCTGCCGGCCCTGCCGGCCCTCACCGAGGGCTTCGGCGCGCCGGTCTCGCAGGCGCAACTCACCCTGACCACGCTGTTGTTGGCGTTCGGCAGTTCGCAACTGCTGTGGGGCCCGCTGTCGGACCGTTTCGGCCGCCGCCCGGTCCTGCTGGTCGGCCTGTCCGCCTACGCGCTGGCCTCGATCGGCTGCGTGCTGGCGCCGACGATGGCGCTGCTGATCGTCTGGCGCACGGTGCAGGGCGCGGCCATGGGCGCCGCCGTGATGTGCGGCCGGGCCGTGGTTCGTGACCTGTACCAGCCCGACTCCGGCGCCCGCGTGATGTCACGCGGCCTGACCGGTCTCGGTGTCATCGCCTGCGCCTGCGCGCCGCTGGGCGGCCTGCTCGCCGACACGCTGGGCTGGCGCTACGCACTGGCGGCGCTGGCCGCCTTCGGCGTGGCGGCGCTCGCCGTGGTGGCGCTGCGCTTCGAGGAATCGCTGGCGCACCGCAACCCTGCCGCGCTGCGGCCGGCCACGCTGGCGCGCACCTGGGCCACCATCCTGCGCAATCCCACTTTCCTGGCGTGGACCCTGCTGTCCGCTGCGTCCTTCGCCGGCCTGTTCACCTTCCTGGCGTCGTCGTCGTTCGTCTTCATCAAGGTGCTCGGGCTCAGCCGCACCCAGTACGGGCTGGTGATGCTTTCGATGTCGCTGGTCTACATCGCCGGCACCTTCCTGTGCCGGCGCCTGCTGCCCCGGTTCGGCGTGCGGCGGTCGGTCGCCATCGCCGGCGCGATGAGCTTCGCCGGCGGCACGCTGATGGGCCTGCTGGCCTGGGCCGGCCTGCACAACGGCTGGGCGATCATGTTGCCCTTTTACCTGTTCATGCTGGCGCACGGCATCCACCAGCCCTGCAGCCAGAGCGGCGCCGTCGGCCCGTTCCCGCATGCGGCCGGCGCCGCCTCGGCCCTGAACGGCTTCCTGATGATGCTGGCGGCCTTTGCCGTCGGCGGCTGGGTCGGCTGGCGGCTGGACGGCACCGTGTTCCCGCTCGTCAACGGCGTCTGGTTCTGGAGCGCCGTGATCGGCGCCACGGCCTGGACCCTGGTGCAACGCCATGGCGAACCGCACCGGCTCTGACGTCCCGCGGGTGCTGGCGCTGGCCGGGCCGACCGCGTCCGGCAAGAGCGCCGTGGCGCTGGCGATCGCCCAGGCGCACGACGCCGAGATCGTCAGCGTCGATTCGGCACTGGTGTACCGCGGCATGGACATCGGCACCGCCAAGCCCAGCCGCGAAGAACGCGCCAGCGTGCCGCATCACCTGATCGACATCCGCGACCCGCTGCAGGCGTACAGCGCAGCCGAATTCGCGGCCGATGCGACGACGCTGGTCGCGCAGATCAACGCCCGCGGCAAGCTCGCCTTGCTGGTCGGCGGCACGATGCTGTACTACAGGGCGCTGTTCGAAGGCCTGGACCCGATGCCGCCGGCCGATGCCGTTGTGCGCGCCGGGCTGGAGGCCGAGGCGGCGATCTGCGGCTGGCCAGCCATGCACGCGGCGCTGGGGCAAGTGGACGCCGCGACGGCCGCGCGGCTGGCCCCGAACGACGCGCAGCGGATCCAGCGCGCGCTGGAGGTGTTCCGCATCACCGGCCAGCCGCTGTCCAGTTTCCACACCGCCCGCGCGAAGCGGCGGTCCGACATCGCCCCGCCGCCGCTGCTGTCGCTGGAGCCGCAGGACCGCGGCTGGCTGCACGCGCGGATCGCCGACCGCTTCGACGCGATGCTGGCTGCCGGCTTCCTCGACGAAATGAAAGCGCTGCGCGCGCGCGGCGATTTGCATGCCCAGCTCCCGGGCATGCGCTGCGTCGGCTACCGCCAGGCCTGGGAGCTGCTGGACGCGCACGAAGCAAACGGCGCAACGGGCGCCTTCGCGCTGAACGAGTTGCGCGACCGCGGCATCTTCGCCACGCGCCAGCTCGCCAAGCGGCAACTGACCTGGCTGCGCGGCATGCGCGAGCGCCAGGTGATCGCCTGCGACGCGCCCGACGCGCTGCAGCAGGTGCTGACCCGCGTGAAGGAACTGACATGAGCCGCCGAACCGTTTCAAAGGCCAACACCGCAGTGTTTCACGCGGGGGTTTCCGCATGAGCCTGGTGGTGCGCGACCTGGCCAAGCGCTACGGCGAAACCGTGGTCTTCGCCAACGTGTCGCTGGCGGTCGCGGCCGGCGAATTCGTCGCTATCGTCGGCGAATCGGGCGTCGGCAAGTCGACCTTGCTCAATTGCCTGGCCGGGCTCGACACCTGGGACGAAGGCACGGTCGCGATCGACGGCGTCGATCTGTCCACGCTGGACGACGAAGCGAGGGCGCTGCTGCGGCGCCGGCGGATCGGCTTCGTGTTCCAGGCCTTCCACGTGCTGCCGCACCTGGACGTGGCGCAGAACGTCGGCCTGCCGCTGATGCTGCTCAAGCAACCCCATGAAGTGCGGGTGCAGCAGATGCTCGATGCCGTCGGCCTGGCCGGACTGGGCGCGCGGCTCCCGCAGCAACTGAGCGGCGGCCAGCTGCAACGGGTGGCGATCGCGCGGGCGCTGGTGCACCGCCCCGCCTTCCTGCTCGCCGACGAGCCCACCGGCAACCTGGATCCCACCACGGCGGCGCGGGTGATGGACGTGCTGCTGGCGCAGACGCGCGAACACGGCGCCTCGCTGGTGCTGGTCACGCATTCGGTCACCGCCGCGGCGCGCGCCGACCGGGTGCTGCACCTCACCAGCGAAGGCATCCGCCCCGACCCGGCATGAAGCTCATGCGGCGGCGCGCTTTCCCCTTGACCGTGATGGCGCTGGCAGCGGGCTGCGACCAAGCGCCCGACGCCGCCGACGAGATCCGCGACCGGCTGGTGGGAACCTGGCTGCGCGATTACGAGGAAGGCGGCACGCGGGTGCGCCGCATTCTCGTCCTGGCGGCCGGCGGGCACTTCAGGGAACTCTCGCGTTCGCTCGGGCCGAAGGAAGCCGGCGTGACCCACGCGCACGAAGGCGAGTGGCTGTACGACGGCACCAACCTCAAGCGTCGCTACACCCGGATGGATGGCCAGCCGGTGGCGGCGCCGCAGATGCCGTTCGCCGCGTTCCAGATCCGCTTCGACGGCGGCCACGCGTTCACCGGCGTCGACAACGTGCGCCACCGCGAGCTGCGTTACCAGCGCGTCCCCAACGGCACCGAGCCCTGACACAATCGGCCATGGCAGCCAGCACACCCACTCAAGCTTTCGCGACTGCAGCGCCAGCGCTGCAGGTCGAATCGCTGCTGCTCACCGCCGCCCGGATCGGCACCTTCGACGGCAAGCGCGGCCTCACCAACGCCAGCGGTTTTTTCTTCGAACGCGCCGACCGGCTGTTTCTGGTGACCAGCCGGCACGTGATGATCGACGAGCCGAGCAAGCACTTCCCCAACCGCGTCGAGATCGAGCTGCACCTGGACCAGGACAACCTGGCCGCCTCTACCGGCTTTTCGATGCCGCTGTACCGCGACGGCAAGAGCCTGTGGCGCCAGGGCAAGGACGCGTCGGGCGAGATCGACGTCGCGGTGCTGGAGATCGAGCGCGATGCCCTGCCCGCCACCGCGCTGTACCGCGCCTTCACGCCACGCCACCTGCACGAAGCGGAGCAGCCGGTCGAAGTCGGCACCTCGCTGCTGATCGTCGGCTTCCCGATGGGCTTTCACGACACGTTGCACCACATGCCGGTGGCGCGTCACGCCGTCAACGCCTCGTCGTTCGGGCTGCGCTTCGGCGGCGAAGGCTATTTCCTGACCGATGCCCGCACCCACCGCGGCACCAGCGGCTCGCCGGTCGTGATGCGCATGGCCAAGGCCGAAGCCGGCCACGGCGATCTGCCCTGGCGGCTGCTGGGCGTGCATTCGGCGCGGCTCGACGTCGGCACCCGCGACCTGAAACTGGACGAGGCGCTGGGCCTGAACTGCGCCTGGTACACGGACATCCTGCTCACGCTCACGGAGCGCTGACCCTGCAATTGCCGAGGATGCGGCGATGGCCTACACGGCCGCGCCTGCGGCTGAGGCACCATTGCCACGCTTTGGTCGGGGCATTCCGCCCCAGGGAGACCGCAATGAACCTTCTACATCTCGGCCCGATCGCTTCGCTGGTCGCCGGCATCCTGATCCTCATCATGCCCAGGCTGCTGAACTACATCGT
>JACMQP010000373.1 GCA_014376915.1 Ramlibacter sp. | reverse complement strand
TTTCCGTCGGCATCTTCCTGTCCCCCGTGCTGTTTCCCGCGACGATGTTTCCGCAGGCCTGGCGCTGGGTGCTCTGGCTCAATCCGATGTCGGCGCCCGTGCTCGGCTACCAGTCCATCCTGCTGCAGGGTGCCTGGCCCGCTTGGACGGTGTGGGTCGTGACGCTGGGATGGATTTTCGTGTTGCTCGCGGCATTGACCGTGGTGGTCAGCCGCAGCCGGGACCAATTGGTGGACTGGCTGTGATCGGCGTCGCCAACGACAGCGCGGTCGTGCTGCGCACCGAGGACCTCGGCAAGGAGTATCGGCTTTACGATTCGCCGCGGCAGCGGCTGGCCGCGCTCCTGACCGGCAAGGCCTCGCACCGCAGCCAGTGGGCTTTGCGCGGCGTTTCGTTCGAACTGCGACGCGGCCAGTGCCTCGGCGTCGTCGGGGACAACGGCGCCGGCAAGAGCACGCTGCTCAAGCTGATCGCGGGCACCCTCAAGCCGTCCACCGGCGCGCTGCAACAGGCCGGCAGGGTGACGGCCATCCTGGAGCTGGGGGCCGGATTCCATCCCGAATTCAGCGGCCGCGACAACCTGTTCTTCGGCGGCAGCCTGATCGGCATCGGCCAGGCCGAGATGCAGAAGCTGCAGCACTCGGTGATCGAGTTCTCCGAGCTGGGCGAGGCCATCGATCGCCCGGTCAAGACCTATTCCTCGGGCATGGTCGTGCGGCTGGCCTTCGCGCTGGTCACCGCGGTCGAACCCGACGTGCTGATCGTCGACGAGGCCCTCGCGGTCGGCGACCAGCACTTCCAGAAGAAGTGCGTCGAGCGCATCCAGGCCTTCCGCGAGAACGGCTGCACCATCCTGTTCTGCTCGCACAGCCTCTATCACGTGAAGCAGCTGTGCGACGCGGCTCTATGGCTGGACGGTGGCACGCAACGCGCCTGGGGCCCCACAGAGCGCGTGCTGGCCGCTTATGAAGCCCATGTGCGGGAACAGAACCGCAAGACGGATGCTGCAACGGCGCAAACGGCCCCTGACATCCTGGCCGCAGCCACCGCGACGAAGGCCGAGCCGGTGCTCGGCAGCGAGCGTCGCGGCGCCATCGTTTCCGTCGACGTCGCCGGACTTGGCCTGGGCCAGCCTCCGCTACTGGCCGGCCCGGACCTGCGCGTCACGGTGGTCGCCAAGCTGGCGCCTGGCGAGGTGCCGAGCATCGGTGTGATGCTGGAGCAGGCGCACGGAGTCGGCATCACGGTCGCGGCCACGCACGCCGATGGCGTGAAGCCCGCGCTCGGCGCCGACGGTTTGTGGCGGACCACCGTCACCTTCCCGGACCTCACCCTGCATTCCGGCGAGTACGTGCTGAGTGCCTATCTCGCCGATGCCAAGGGCCTGGTCATGTACGACGAGTGGCTGCACTGCAGCTTCTTCGCCTGGGAATTTCGCAGCCTGATGCCCGGACTGGTCCAGCTGCCGCACCAGTGGACGTAGGCGCCGCATGAGCCCGGTCCGTCGCCTGCGGAGCGAAGCGCGCGATCTCCTCGAACTGGTCCTGGTTCCCGGCATCGCCGCGCTGCTGCCGTGGTCCCTGTGCTTCCGGCTGTTCCGGTGGCTGTGCCGGTTCGACTTCCTCTACCGCGACGAGTGCCGGCAGGCGCTGGCCCATGCGGCTGAGCGCGGCTGGGTGCGTGGCGATCCGGCGCAATGGCTGATCGATTGCCGCCTGGTGATGCTGATCGACAACGCGGACTTTTATCTGTCGCGGACCCGTGGCGACCCGTGGATGGCGAAGCACCTCGAGACGCAGGGACACTGGCCCGCGCCCGACCAGCCCGCGATCCTGTGCACCTTCCACTGGGGCGCGGGGATGTGGGCGCTGCGGCACATGGGCAGCCAGGGCCTGTCGGCGCATGCGCTGGTCGCGCCGCACCTGCGCGCCAACTTTGCCGGCCAGGCGGTGCGCTATCACTACTACGCAGCCCGCAACCGCGAGAACGAGTCCGCGCTCGGCACCAGATCGATCGAAGCGTCCGCGCTGCGGCGCCTGATGAGGACGCTGAGCGCGCGCCAGCAGGTGGCCGTCGCGGCCGATGTGCCGTCCGATCAGGCCGCCGCGAACGAGTTGATTCCGATCATCGGCATGCACGCGCGCGTCCCCCGCGCGCTCTTTCGCATTGCCGTGGAATTGCAGGTTCCGATCTACGTCTACCTGACCGGCATCAGAATGAGCGACGGCCAGCGGACCCT
>JACMQP010000372.1 GCA_014376915.1 Ramlibacter sp. | reverse complement strand
TCATGCGAAGCGCGGTGCCGCCGCCCTGCACCAGGGCCCGCATAGGAGAGCGCGCGACGCCTAGCGCGAGCGGAATTCCGACCATCCCTTCGCGCCCGACCATGCCGACCTCGAGCGCGAGGCTGCCGGCCAGGGTGAGCAACGACACCTGCGCGTCGAGCGGAAAGTAGACACCCCGCATCGGCGCGCCGGGTTGGTACAGCTCCTGGCCGAAGGCCAGATCCACCGGCGTGAGCTGCGGCAGCAGACCCTGCATGGCTTGGCGCGGTAGCGATGCGAGGAGGAGATTGCGGATCGGGGCCATCGGCCATCTTCGACCCCGAGGGCATGGTGCGTCTGTGCGCTGGCGCACGGCAGGGGCCGCTTGTGCTTGCGCACGGAGGCACAATGGCCGATGCAAAGCGAATCCGGTCCGGTCCTGAATTGCCTGCTGGCTGCGTTGCCTGCCAGCGAACTGGCGCATTTCGCCACCGACCTCGAACTGGTGACGCTGGCCGCTAGCGAGGTGCTCTACGAATCCGGCGGCCAGTTGCGGCACGTGTACTTCCCTACTACGGCGATCGTGTCGCTGCTGTACGTGCTTGAGAACGGCGCGACCGCGGAGATCGCGATGGTCGGCAACGAAGGCATTCTCGGCATCTCGCTGTTCATGGGCGGAGAAACCACGCCGAGTCGCGCGGTGGTGCAGCGCGGCGGCCAGGCTTACCGGCTGCGGGCCGACCTGATCAAACTGGAATTCAACCGGGCCGGCCCGTTGTTGCGGCTGCTGCTGCGGTACACCCAGGCGCTGATCACCCAGATGATGCAGACGGCCGTGTGCAACCGGCACCATAGCGTCGAACAGCAGCTGTCCCGCTGGTTGCTGCTCAGCCTCGACCGCATGGCGTCCAGTTCGCTCAGCATGACGCAGGAAACGATCGCCAACCTGCTGGGCGTGCGGCGCGAAGGCGTGACCGAGGCGGCCGGTCGCCTGCAGCGCGAGGGGTTGATCCGCTACAGCCGCGGCAACATCGAGGTGCTCGACCGGCCCCGGCTGGAGCACGCGGCATGCGAATGCTATGGCGTGGTGAAGCTGGAGTTCGACCGGCTGCTCTCCGACATTCCGCGCGGCGATCCGCAGCATGTACTGGGCTGGGCGGTCGGCTGACAGGCGCCCGCCCCGTGCGCAACGGCGCCTGGCCCAACTGGCTATCATGGGCCTTGTCAGGGAAATCTCATTCAGCAGTGTTCACAGTTGCAGTCACAGTCTTTGCCGCGGTTGCCGCGGCCACCGGCGCCATCTTCGTCGCACCGTCCGTCCTGGGCCGCAACCTCGCCAGCTACGAGCTGGCGGTGCTGGCCGTCGTGTTGGCCGCACTCGGCTGGGGCTTCACGGCTTCGCACAGGCGGCGCGCGCGCAAGCGCATCCTTGAAATGCGCGACTCCGCGCTCTGGTGACGAGCTGGCGCGGTCCCGAGGCGCCGTCCTTGTCGTTCAATGCCGCTCGTGGCGCCCAAAATGTCAGTTGTGTGACGTGTCTTGCCACGCTACGGGCATGCCGGGACTGTGACCAGGCAGAAAAAATCCCCCGGGGGCGCTAGGCCCGCGAGGGATTGTGAATGACCGGGCTGAAGAAACTTGCAAAAGGGCCCGACCAGGAGAACTGGAGTCAAGCACACGCCATGCCAATAGTCCTTGGCGTGACAATACGTTACGTATGCGAACAAGCACCAACGCCAACTGGCGTCCACTGATTGCCACGTTGGCGATCCAGTCGCTGGTCGCGATGGCGATCCTGACTCCGGCGGTGATGGCGCCGGTGGTGGCGCAGGCGCTCGGCCTCTCGACCGCTTATCTTGGCCTGTATATCGCGGTCGTCTATGTCGGCGCC
>JACMQP010000371.1 GCA_014376915.1 Ramlibacter sp. | reverse complement strand
GCCGTAGCCGGACTTGATCTCCAGCGTGGTCACGCCTTCGTCCAGCAGGCTGTCCAGCCGGCGCTGGCTCTGCAGCGTCAATTTCTCTTCGGATGCGGCGCGCGTGGCCTGCACCGTGGAAGCGATGCCGCCGCCGGCACGCGCGATCTCCTCGTAGCTCGCGCCGTTCAGGCGCAGCTCGAATTCCGCGGCGCGGTCGCCGCCGTACACCAGGTGGGTGTGGCAGTCGATCAGGCCCGGCGTGACCAGCGCGCCGCCGGCGTCGTGGTGGCGGGTGCAACGTTCCTGCAGCGCGGCCGGCAGTTGGCGCAACGGTCCGAGCCAGGCGATGACGTCGCCCTCCACGGCAATCGCCGCATCCTCGACCAGGCCGTAAGGCGTGGCCGCGTCCGCCTGCATCGTCGCGACACGGCAAGCGCTCCAGATTTCCAGGCTCATGGCTTGATCTCCATCCACAAGGCGTCCGGCGACTCTGCGCGCAACGCCTGGTCGGCTCCAAGTATCCGCCAGGCCAGGGTCTGCGGGCCGATCTGCAGTTCTTCGTTGCCGCAGACGACAGCCGCCCCGCTGCGGCCGGCGTAGAGCGCGACCAGCGCGCCCGCGCTGCAGCCCGCGGCATGCACGCCCTGCACCCGCACCATTTCGCCGACGCTGCCGCGCAGCATCAGGTTGAAGTCCTGCGTCGCGCCGTCGATCAGCGCGCAATCGGTGGCGGTGCCGCCGTCGAGCGCGAATGGCGGACTCCGGCCTGTCAATGCATGGGTGACACCGGCCAGCCGCAGCCGGACGCCCGCGCCGGCCAGCACGGCGAACCAGCGGTGGACTCCGTCGAAGCGCGAGAACGGCCCATCCTGCGCGACCTCCGCCACCGACATCCGCACTCGCCAGTCGTTTGCGCCCGGCCAGGCCAGCAACTCGCGCGTCACGCCGCCGCCGTTGCGCCACGGTGTTGCATCGACTTCATCGAGTCGGACCAGAGTCCAGTTCATGCCTGGAACTGCCCCGCAAAGCTGTAGCGCGAACCAGGATAGACCAGCCGCGCCACGCTCGCCACATGGGCGCCGCTCACGGTACGCCGCATCATCGCCAGGCAGGGCTCGGTGCGCTTGATGCCCAGGTGCTTCGCCTCTTGCGCCGTCGGCAGGCAAGCCTCGATCGCGTAGCGCGCTTCGGTCAGCGGCGCGTGTCGCAGCAGGTGCAGCGTGGGCGAGACCTGCGTGAAGTCGGTCTTCAGGTAATCCGGCGCGGCCGCCGGGTTCACGTACCGGTCCTCGTACTGGATGGCGACGCCATTTTCCAGGGGCACCAACAGGCTGTGGAAGACCGCGCCGCCAGTCCTGAGGCCCAGCGACTGCGCTATTGCGGCACCGGCTTTTTCCTTCGCGGCCAGCAGCACGCGGGTGCTGTGGACGTGGCCGCGTTCGGCCACCTCCTCGTGGATGTCGCGGATGGTGAGGCGCGAGGAGATGCGGTGCAGCTGCGCCACCCGGGTGCCGGAGCCCTGCACCCGCGTCACCAGGCCTTCAGCGGCCAGCTCGCGCAGGCCGCGGTTGACGGTCATGCGGCTGATGCCGAACTGCTGCATCAGCGCCGCTTCGCTGGGCACCGGGTCGCCGGGCTTCCATTCGCCGGAGGCGATCCGGCCGCGGATGAAGGCCTTGACCTGTTCGTAGGCGTGGACGGCGGGCGTGGCCATCTCTTCAGGCGCGGCTCAAGACCGCATGCAGGAAGTCGCGGGTGCGGGCCTGCGCCGGACTGGTGAAAATCGATTCGGGCGGTCCCGATTCGACGACGGCGCCGGCGTCCATCACCACGACGACGTCGGCCACCTCGCGCGCGAAGTCCATCTCGTGGGTGACAACCAGCATCGTCATGCCTTCGGACGCCAGCAGCTTCATCACCTGCAGCACCTCGCCCACCAGCTCCGGGTCAAGCGCCGAAGTCGGTTCGTCGAACAGCATCACCTTGGGCTCCATCGCCAGCGCGCGGGCGATCGCCACCCGTTGCTTCTGGCCGCCCGACAGGCTGGCAGGCATGGCGTGGGCCTTGGCCGTCAGGTCGACCTTCTCCAGCAGGGCCATGGCCTGCGCCTCGGCCTGCTGCTTCGAAGCGCCGCGGACCTTGCGCGGCCCGACGGTGATGTTGTGCAGCACCGACAGATGCGGAAACAGGTTGAAGGACTGGAACACCATGCCCACGTCCTCCCGCAGATGGTCGAGCGCTGCATCGGGCAGCATCCGGCCGGCGTCCGCCAGCGTGTGGCCGCAAATTTCAACCCGGCCGCTGTCCGGCGTTTCCAGCCCGTTGCAGCAGCGCAGCAGCGTGCTCTTGCCCGAGCCGCTGGGCCCGATGACGACCACCACCTGCGAGACCTGCACCTCCAGGTCGATGCCATGCAGCACCGTGTGCGCGCCGAACGACTTGCGCAGGCCGCGGATGCTGACGATCGGTTGTTGTCGTTGCGCATTCATTGCACCATGCCCCCGGCCCGCAGCCGCTGCTCGATCCGGCGCAGCGCCAGCGTGGTCAGCCCGGTCAGCACGAAATACAACACGGCCACCGCGAGATAGACCTCCAGCGAACGGTAGGAGACGCTGATGATCTTCTGGCCTTCGTGCATCAGGTCGTGGATGGTCAGCAGCGACACCAGCGCGGAGTTCTTGATCAGCGCGATGAATTCATTGCCCAGCGGCGGAATCATCCGCACCAGCGCCTGCGGCAGCACGATGTTGCGCATCGCCTTGCCGTACGACATGCCCAGCGACCGGGCGGCCTCCATCTGGCCCCGGTCGATCGACTGGATCGAGCCGCGCACGATCTCGCTGACGTAGGCGCCCGAATAGATGCCCAGCCCGATCACGCCACAAAGGAACGCCGGCAGCAGGATGCCGAACTGCGGCAGCCCGAAAAAGAGGATGAACAACTGCACCAGCAGCGGCGTGCCGCGGATGGCTGCGACATACACGGTGCACAGGCCGTAGACGATGCGGCGCTCCGGCTTGAGCCGGCCGATGCCGACCAGCAGCCCCAGCACGCAGCCCAGCACCAGGGCCACCGAGGTGATTTCCACGGTGATCCAGGCGCCGCGCAGCAGCTGCGGCCAGCCGGCCCAGACCGGCGCGAAGTCCAGTTCCATCGACTCAGCGGCCGGTGTTGCTGAACCACTTCTTCACGATCTGCGCGTAGCTGCCGTCGGCCTTGAGCCTGGCGATCGCCCCGTTCACGGCCCTGGTCAGCTCCGGCGTGTCCTTGCGCAGGGCCATGCCGTATTCCTCGGTAGTGAGTTGCTGGTCCAGCACGCGCATGCCGCCGCGGGTGCGCACGTACTGGAAGGCGGCCGGTTTTCCCGTCACGGCGGCGTCGGCCCGGCCGATGTCGACCAGGTTGAACATTTCCTGGTTCTTTTCGACTTCGACGAGTTGCACCTTGGGATGGTTGGTGCCCAGGAAACCGACCGACTTGGTGCCGACCTGCACGCTCACCTTTTTGCCATCGAGATCGGACAGGGTCTTGATCGGGCTGCCATCCTTGACCATGGCGACCAGACCGCCGGCGTAGTACGGGTCGGTGAAATCGACGACCTTCTTGCGGTCGTCGGTGATGTAGATGGCCGAGACGGCCATGTCGAAGCGCCTGGACACGAGGCCGGGGATCAGGCCCTTGAAATCGATGTCGATCCACTCGACTTTCCGGTTCATGGCCTTGCCGATCGCCTCGACCAGCTCGACGTCGAAGCCGGTGCGCTTGCCGTTGTCCACGAACTCCATGGGCGGGAAGGTGGCATCGGTGCCGACCCGCAACACCTCCTGGGCCTGGGCGCCGGCGGCAAACGCACTGGCGGCAGCGAAGCAGGAAACGAGCAGTTGGCGGCGGAAGTTCATGGTGGCTCCAGGAGTTGAATGGACGGATGGACGCCGGAGCAGTGTCTGCCCGGACGACCTGGCCGGCATCAGCAAAAGCATCCTTGACACAAGTTGTATAGACAACTAGATTCCGCAAGATTGTCGCAAAACAGCGCAAGGAGCGTGCCCATGTCCGACCTGTCGCAAACCCCATGCCTGGAGAGCAAGGCGCGGCCCGTGCGCGCGCCGCAGGGAACTCAGCTGACTTGCGCCAACTGGCAGATCGAGGGGGCCTATCGCATGATCCAGAACAACCTGGACCCGGACGTGGCCGAAAACCCGGACCAGCTGGTGGTCTACGGCGGCATCGGCAAGGCAGCGCGCAACTGGCCGGCCTTCGACGCCATCCTCGACAGCCTGCGCAAGCTGCAGCCCGATGAAACCCTGCTGGTGCAGTCTGGCAAGCCGGTCGGCGTGTTCCGAACCCATCCTGGTGCGCCGCGGGTGCTGATCGCCAACTCCAACCTGGTGCCCAAGTGGGCCACCTGGGAGCATTTCAACGCACTCGACCGGGCCGGCCTGATGATGTACGGCCAGATGACGGCGGGCAGCTGGATCTACATCGGCACGCAGGGCATCGTGCAAGGCACCTACGAAACCTTCGTCGAGGCGGGCCGCCAGCATTTCGACGGCGACCTGGCCGGCCGCTGGGTTCTCACTGCGGGCCTGGGTGGCATGGGCGGCGCCCAGCCGCTGGCGGCCTCCTTCGCCGGCGCCTGCTCGCTGAACATCGAATGCCAGCAGTCGCGCATCGACTTCCGGCTTCGCACCCGGTATCTCGACCAGCAGGCCAGGGACCTGGACGAAGCGCTGGCGCTCATCGCGCACCACACGGCGCGCAAGGAGGCGGTGTCGATCGGCCTGTGCGGCAACGCCGCCGAGATCGTGCCGGAGCTGGTCCGCCGCGCGAAAACGGGCGGCATCAGGCCCGACATCGTCACCGACCAGACCTCGGCCCACGACATTATCAACGGCTACCTGCCGATCGGCTGGAGCGTTGCGCAGTGGCAGGCGGCACAGCAGGATCCATCGCAGCACGCGCGGCTCCAGCAGGCGGCCGGCGAATCTTGCGCGGCGCACGTGCGGGCGATGCTGGAATTCCACGCGCTGGGCGTTCCCACGGTGGACTACGGCAACAACCTGCGCCAGGTCGCCAAAGACTTCGGCGTGGACAACGCCTTCGACTACCCGGGCTTCGTGCCCGCCTACATCCGGCCGCTGTTCTGCCGCGGCGTCGGGCCGTTCCGCTGGGTGGCCCTGTCGGGCGACCCGCAGGACATCCACAAGACCGACGCCAAGATGAAGGAACTGTTCCCCGACAACAAGGCGTTGCACCGCTGGCTCGACATGGCCCAGGCGCGCATCGACTTCCAGGGCCTGCCGGCGCGGATCTGCTGGATCGGCCTGGGCGAGCGGGACAAGGCGGGCCTGGCCTTCAACGAGATGGTCAAGAGCGGCGAGTTGAAGGCGCCGATCGTGATCGGCCGCGACCACCTGGACAGCGGCTCGGTCGCCTCGCCCAATCGCGAGACCGAGAGCATGAAGGACGGCAGCGACGCTGTCAGCGACTGGCCGCTGCTCAACGCCCTGCTCAACACCGCCAGCGGCGCCACCTGGGTCAGCATCCACCACGGCGGCGGCGTCGGCATGGGCTACTCGCAGCACGCCGGCGTCGTGATCGTCTGCGACGGCACGGCGGAAGCCGCCGAAAAGATCGCGCGCGTGCTGTGGAACGACCCCGCCACCGGCGTGATGCGCCATGCCGACGCCGGCTACGAGATCGCCGTCGATTGCGCGCGCGAAAACGCGCTCAATCTGCCGATGATCGGATGACCGAACTGCTCCGGCCCGGCGCACTGACGCTGGCGCAACTGCGCCGGCTGTGCTGCGTCGACCCGGGCCCGGTGGCGCTGGACCCGGTCTGCCGCGCCGGCATCCGCGCCAGCGCAGCGCTGGTCAGGCGAGCGGCCGACGGCAACGCGCCGGTGTATGGCGTCAACACCGGCTTCGGCAAACTGGCCAGCACCCGCATCGCCCACGACGACCTGGCGACGCTGCAGTTGCGACTGCTGCGCTCGCACGCGGCCGGCGTGGGCGACCCGCTGTCGGAACGCGTCGTGCGGCTGGTCTTGCTGCTGAAGGCGGCCAGCCTGGCCCGCGGCTACTCGGGCGTGCGCGAAGAGGTCGTCGACGCGCTGCTGGCGCTGCACAACCACGCGCTGCTGCCGGTCGTCCCCTGCCAGGGCTCGGTCGGCGCGTCTGGCGACCTGGCGCCGCTGGCGCATCTGGCGCTGCCACTGATCGGCGAGGGCGAAGTGTTCTACCAGGGCCAGCGGATGCCGGCTGCGCAGGCGCTTCAGCGTGCGGGCCTGGCGCCGCTGCAGCTCTCGGCCAAGGAAGGACTCGCACTCATCAACGGGACCCAGGTGTCGACGGCGCTGGCCATCGACGCGCTGCTGGCGACCGAGCGGCTGTTCGATGCGGCCGTGATTGCCGGCGCGCTGACACTGGACGCCGCGCGCGGCAGCGACGGGCCGTTCGACCCGCGCATCCATGCCGTGCGCGGCCAGCCGGGGCAGATCGAATGTGCGGCCGCCTACCGGGCGGTGCTGGCCGGCAGCGGCATCCGGCAATCGCACCTGGAACACGACGAC
The DNA here is from genome assembly GCA_014376915.1 of Ramlibacter sp. The sequence goes on along the minus strand of JACMQP010000371.1, from coordinate 268 downwards.
CGCGTGCAGGACCCGTACTGCCTGCGCTGCCAGCCGCAGGTGATGGGGGCCTGTCTGGACCAGATCCGTTACGCCACCGAGGTGCTGGTGCGCGAAGCAAATGCCGTCACCGACAACCCGCTGGTGTTTGCGGACGGGGAGGCACTGCTGTCCGGCGGCAACTTCCACGCCGAACCGGTGGCGCTGGTGGCCGACGCACTGGCCGTCGCCATCGCCGAGATCGGCGCCACCGCCGAGCGCCGCATCGCCATGCTGGTGGACCCGGCGG
>JACMQP010000370.1 GCA_014376915.1 Ramlibacter sp. | reverse complement strand
GTGAGCGATGGCGAAAAACCCTGCACGAAGGCGGCGCCGTAGACGAAGGGCTTGAAGGTGGAGCCGGGCTGCCTGCGCGCCTGCGCCACGTGGTCGAACTGTTCCTGCGCGAAGTCGCGGCTGCCGACCCAGGCCTGGACGCGGCCGTTGCGCGGATCCAGTGCCAGGAAGCCGGCCTGCAGCAGCATCCGCTCCTGGCCGCGCCGCCGCCGGGCATCGGCCAGCGGCTGCAGCTGTGCGAGCTGCTTCGCCACCGCCTGGTTGGCGGCCTTCTGCATCCGCGAATTCAGCGTGGTACGGATCACCAGCGCGTCCGAATAGATGTTGTAGCCGTGCCGGTCGGCCCACTCGATCAGCCACTTGCGCAGATGCATCGCCACGTGCGGCGCCGGCCCGACCGGCTCCGACTGGCGCTCGAAGTCGAGCTTGAGCGGCCGCCCGGCCAGCGCCTGGACGGTGGCCGGGTCGAGCTTGCCGTTGCCCGCCATCTGCGCCAGCACCAGGTTGCGCCGCTGCAGCGCGCGCTCGGGGCTGGTCACCGGGTTGTAGTAGCTGGTGCCCTTGAGCATTCCGATCAGCGTCGCGCTCTCCAGCACGTCGAGCGCGCGCGCGGACTTGTCGAAATAGGTGCGCGCCGCCATTTCGATGCCGAAGGCGTTGTACAGGAACGGCACGGTGTTGAGATAGGTTTCGAGGATCTCGTCCTTGCTGTAGACCGACTCGATCTTCAGCGCGGTGACCGCTTCGCGCGCCTTGCGGTTCAGGCTGGCGGCGCGGCCGATCTCCTCCGGATACAGGTTGCGCGCGAGCTGCTGGGTGATGGTCGAGCCGCCCTGCAGGTCGCCGCGCAGGGTCGCCAGCAGCGCCGAGGCGATCCGCCGGAAGTCGATGCCGTGGTGGCTGTAGAAGCGACGGTCCTCGGTGGCGATCAGGGCGTCGATCACGTGCGGCGAGATTTCGCCCAGCCTGACCCACTGGCGGTTGATGCGCCGGTATTCGGCCAGCGCGACGCCGTCGGCCGACATCAGCACCGCCGGCGCGTCGGACTTGGCCTTGCGCAGGTCGGCGATGCCGGGCGTCAGCGGGATCAGCAGCAGGACATAGGCGAGGAGCAGCGCCGGCAGCGCCAGCGCCGCCCGCACGGGATGGCGGCGGAGCGCCGCGACGCCGCGCCGCGTCCGGTCTTCGGCGATCGCGGCGGCGCGCTGCAGAACGGGCGGCACGGTCATTCAGCGCTCCGCGATGTAGTGCTGCATCGTGATCGTTTCACCCGGCGCCAGGAAGTCGCGCACCCGCAGCTCCAGCGCCTGGTCGGCCACCGTCGCGCGAGCCCGCTGATGCAGGTAGTCGGCCCACGACGTGACGATGAAGCGCTCGACGAAGCGCGACGAATCGGCCAGGTCGCGGTAGATCCGCCAGAACGTCGCCCCGTCGCGCCGGCGCGGCGCGCGAAGCTGTGTCACCGCGTCGAGGAAGGCCTGGGAATCCTCTTCGCGGATCCGGTACGCGATCTCGACCGCGACCGGTCCATCCTCGGGATTGGGCTCGGCCACGATGAACAGCTCTTCCCACGGCGTGCCCGGCGTCACCTCCTGTTTGTCGCCCATGCGCAGCGGGAACGGCCGGGCGAGCAGCAGGCCGGCCGCCATGCTCACCGCGGCGATGCAGAGCGTCACCGGCAAGCCGGCGACGCCCGATACCGCGCCCCAGAAAGCCGAACCGATGGCGAACGAGCCGAGCGCGCTGAGCGTGTGCAGCGCCGCGGCGCGCGAGCGCACCCACGGCGGAGCACTGGTCTGGGTGGCGGTGTTGAAGGTGGACATCACCGCCATCCAGGCGGCGCCGCCGACCACCAGAGCGCCGTAGACCACGATCGGGATGCGCACCAGCGCGGCCACCGCCATCACCAGCGCGAACACGACGCAGCTGGTGCCGACCAGCGCCTCTAGCCCGGTCCTTGCGCGCACCTTGCCCAGTACCAGGCCGGCGGCCACGGCGCCGGTGCCCAGGCAGGCCATCAGCAAGCCGAAGCCGGCCGCGCCGAGACCGAGTTGCCGCTGGCCGATCACCGGCAGCAGCGCCCACAGGGCCGAGCCAGAGCCGCTGTACGCCATGGTCCGCAGCAGTTGCGCCAACACAATCTTGTTGTGGCGGGCGAAGCGCAGGCCGCTGAGGGTTCCGCCCCAGAGTCGCTCGGCCGGCAGCCGCGATTGCGGATGCGGCCGCGGCGGCCACATGCGGATCGCCTGCATCATCACCAGCGAGCTGGCGACGGCGATCGCAAACACCCAGCCCGCGCCCAACGCCGCGAAGACCAGGCCGGCCAGAGCCGGGCCGACCGCGCGCGCCGTGTTCCAGGCGATCGACATCGCGGTGATGGCCTGCGGCATGTCTTCACGCGGCACGGTATCGGCGACGGTGGAGTTCCAGGCGGGCGAGAACAGCGCGGTGCAGCAGCCGGCGACAAAGGTGAACACCAGCAGCATGCCCGGGCCCGCCAGGCCCGCGATCAGCAGCATTGCCAGGATCACCACAGTCGCTGCCTGCACAGCCAGTGCCGAGAGAATCAGGCGGCGGCGGTCGGTGGTGTCGGCCAGCACGCCCGAGGGCAGCGACAGCAGGAACATCGGCAGGAACACCGCAGTCTGAACCAGCGCCGCCAGGAACGACGAGCCGGTCAACTCGATCATCAGCCACGACGCCGCCATCGCCTGCATCGCATTGCCGATGAAGTAGATCGCGCTGCTCACCCACAGACCGCGGAACGCGGGGATGCGCAGCGGGCTCCAGAGCGAGTGCGAAGCGGCGGAGGTCATGGGGGATTATTCCCGAATGCACGGTTGCGTTTTCCGGCCCGGTGGGCCGGCGTGACAGCAGTTACGCCTGGACGACAATGCACCATGCCGGGTCGGCGTTTTTTGTGGGGGTCGCGAACGATGGATCGTGGAATGAAAAAACTTTGCGTGTTTGCAATCGCGGCCCTGGCCGCCGTGGCGGTCCGGGCCGAGGACGGCGCCACGCCGTTCAAGCTGACGACGGGCATCTACCAGCTCTCGGGCGGCGGCGTGCCGTCCGGACCGGCGCTGGACGTCAACCTGCGGCATAGCTCCGACCTGGGCAACGTGTGGATCGGCTGGTACCGCGCCCCGCAGCTGGACGTCTCGCAACTGCGGGCCGGCTGGGACCGCACCTTCCCCTGGGGGCTGGTCCGGGTAACGCCCTCGCTGCAGTGGGCAACGGGCGGCTTCTGGGGCGGCAGCATTGCGGCGGAGGCCGGAGAAACGTGGTTCGTGGGCGCCGGCCTCGGTCGCACCAACCTGCGCCAGTATGCGAACCTGAACTTCGACCCCAACGACGCCTGGATGCTGTCGGCAGGCTATCGCTGGGCCGACAACCGTTCGCTCAGCGCACTGCTGGTGCGCGACAACCGCGAGAACCCAGACCAGCAGCACTTCCACCTCGTGTATCGCACGCCGATCGAGGGCGGGCAGCGCCTGACGCTGGACCTGCTGGCCAAGCGCGGGCTGGTCGACGGCGAGCCGATCCGGCGCCTCGGCGCATCGGTGGCCTACGACTGGCCGCGCCATTTCGTGCGCGTGGCCTGGGACCCGAAAGTGAACTTCACGGCGCAGAACATGTTGCGGCTGTCGGCCGGTCTGCGCTTCTGACGGCAAAATACGCCGCTGACTTTCTTCAACCACCTCTGTCCATGTCTTCCATGCTGCCCTCTTCCGCCGCCATGCCGCCCTTCCACCTGGCTTTTCCAGTGCACGACATCGCCGCCGCGCGCCAGTTTTACGGCGAGTTGCTGGGATGTCCCGAAGGCCGCAGCGCGCCGGAGTGGGTGGACTTCAACTTCTACGGGCACCAGATCGTCGCCCACCTCGCACCGGAAGAATGCACGCGCCACGCCGGTTCCAGCAAGGTCGACGACCACGACGTGCCAGTGCGGCACTTCGGCGCGGTGCTGAACCTGCCGCAATGGCAGCAACTGGCCGACCGGCTCAAGGCCGCCGGCACCCGCTTCGTGATCGAGCCTTATGTGCGCTTCAAGGGCGAGCCGGGCGAGCAGGCGACCATGTTCTTCCTCGACCCGTCGGGCAACGCCATCGAGATCAAGGCTTTCGCGAACCTCGACTCGCTGTTCGCCAAATAAGCGGCGGGACCAGCGGACGCATCATCCACAGGCCGATCAGCGGCCCGACGGCCAGCCAGGGCAGTACCTGCGCCAGCGGCCGGGCCTGCGCCGCGCCGACGAACAGCTGGATGCTCACCACCGAAATGGCGAAGCCGATGCAGTTGCTGAAGGTCAGCACGCTGCCCACCACCTGCGGCGGCGCATTGTGCGCGGTGAGCGCGGAGAACTGCGGCGAATCGCCGGCGACGGTGGTCCCCCACAGCAGCAGCCAGCCGAAGAACAGCGGCAGCGGAGCTGCCAGGACCAGGGGGGCGACGAGGCAGCAGGCGGCACTGGTGGCCAGCTGAACCTGCGCGACCCGGCCGCTACCGAATCGCCGCGCCGCCAGCCCACCGGCGACGCAGCCGACGAAGCCGGCGGCGATGGCCCAGAACGCGCCAGCACTGACGGCGGCGCCCGATGCCAGCCGGCTCGCAACGATCAGCGGCACCAGCACGATGAAGGCGTACAGCTCCCACATGTGGCCGAAGTAGCCGAACACGGAGGCGCGCAGCTTGCGGTCGGACCAGATCAGGCCAAGCGCGCGCGGCGTGATGCGGGCCGCGCCCGCCGCCAGCGGCCGATGCGGCACCAGCAACCAGGTCGCGACGCCGCCCAGCGCCGCCAGCGCCGAGACCGCCAGCACCACGGCTTGCCACGGCACCTGGCCCACAGCGCCGCTGGCAGCCAGCGCCCGCAGGCCGTGCGGCAAAGCCGTGCCCAGAACCAGCGCGCCGATCAGCACGCCGAGGACAGCACCGAGTCGCTCGCGGTACCAGATGGCCGCGATCTTCATGCCGACCGGATAGATGCCCGCCAGCAGGAAGCCGACCACGAAGCGCAGCGCCAGCAGCACGGCGATGCTGCCGTCGGCCAGCAGCAGCGCCGCGTTGGCCAGCGCACCAAGCAGCGAACACACCAGGAACACTCTGGCCGGCGCAAAGCGGTCCGCCACCATCAGCAGCGCGAACACCAGCGTGCCAGCCACAAAGCCCAGCTGCACCGCCGACGTCAGCGTGCCCGCCGCCGCGGCCGGCAGTCCCCACGCCTGCTG
>JACMQP010000369.1 GCA_014376915.1 Ramlibacter sp. | reverse complement strand
TCGTCTGTCTGGTGTTCAGCGATGGCGTGATGCCGGAAGCGGTGTCAGAGCTGACGGCGGCCGGCGTCGGCGAGCTCGAGATTCCGGCCGAGGCCGACAGCCTGGGCCAGGCGCGCCTGCGTTACGGACTGGAAGGCGCGGCGACCCAGGCACTGGTGTTGGTTCGGCCGGACGGCTATGTGATGGGCCGCTGGCATGGTCTCGACCCTGCGCCGCTGCTGGCCGCGCTCCACCAGAAAGGACTGACGCCATGACCGACGCCGATCTCGACCGGAGCTACAGCGCGCTGGCCGCGGCGCTGGCCGAAGCGGGGGAGAGCGCGGCGCCGTTGCTGCTCTCCATGGTGTGCCTGGCGCTGATTGGAAGGGCCGACCGAGCCGACGACGTCGTGCCGTTGATCGACCAAGCGCGACGACAGCTTGCGGAGGCTGGGCGTGGCGGCGCATGACCTTCCGGCACTTGACCGGTTCCTCAGCTACCGGCTGCACCAGGTCGGCAAGCTCACCGACCGCGTCAGCAGCGACGCCTACGGCGCCGAATTCGGCCTGCCGGTCGGCGAGGCCCGCTGCTTAGCGGCCATCGGCCACTTTGACGCCGTGTCGGTTGTCGAACTTGCGGCGCGGGCCAACCTGCACAAGGGTCCGGCCAGTCGCGCGGCCCAGGCGCTGGTGCAGCGCGGACTGGTGACCAAGCAGGCCAATGCCGTCGACGGTCGCGGCGTGGTGCTGAGCCTGACCGCGTCCGGCCGCAAGCTCTGGAGCCGCGTCATCGACCTGATCGCCCGGCGCAACGAGGAAATCTTCGGTTGCCTCAGCAGCGGTGAGCGAAAGCAGTTCGGAGCGATGCTGGACCGCCTGATCGAACACGCCGTGGCGCCAGCTGGTTGACCGCTGCTTGACTGCTGACCAGGCGCAGGCGCAGGGAGCGTCGCCTTCCCAGCCAATAACGCCGCGGCGCTAGGCAAAGCCAATACCCCTGACGTGGGCTTGCGGGGGTCCAAGCCGTAAAATGTTCGGTTATCCAAAGTCATTCCGAATGAACGCCCCAGTCGACGTTTCCTTTTTCGCGCGCGCCGCCAAACCGATCACCAGTTATCGCAAGTACTGGGCGAGCCGCTTCGGCACGGCCCGGTTCCTGCCGATGAGCCGGGCGGAGATGGACACGCTCGGCTGGGACAGCTGCGACATCATCGTGGTGACGGGCGACGCCTACGTCGACCATCCCAGCTTCGGCATGGCGGTGATCGGCCGGGTGCTGGAAGCGCAGGGGTTCCGGGTCGGCATCATTGCGCAGCCGGACTGGCAGAGCGCCGATCCGTTCAAGGTGCTGGGCAAGCCGAACCTGTTTTTCGGCGTCACCGCCGGCAACATGGATTCGATGATCAACCGCTACACGGCGGACCGCAAGATCCGCAGCGATGATGCCTACACGCCTGGTGACGTCGCCGGCAAGCGGCCGGACCGCGCCGCAATCGTCTACAGCCAGCGTTGCCGCGAAGCCTACAAGGACGTGCCGATCGTGCTGGGCGGCATCGAGGGCAGCCTGCGCCGCATCGCGCACTACGACTACTGGTCCGACAAGGTGCGCCGCTCGATCGTGACGGACGCCAAGTGCGACCTGCTGTTGTATGGCAACGCCGAGCGCGCGATCGTCGAGATCGCCCACCGGTTGGCCGCGAAGGAGCCGGTGGGCGAGATCACCGACGTGCGCGGGACGGCCTTCTTCCAGCGGTCCAAGCCCGAAGGCTGGTTCCAGATCGATTCCACCGAGATCGACCAGCTGGGCCGGGTGGAAGAGCACATCAACCCCTACCAGACCACCTCCGAGCAGGCCGAAGCGCAAGGGACCACGTGCGCCAAGGAAGAGGGCAGCGGCATGCCGCAGGCCGATCCGGCCATCCAGCCGCTGACGTTCGTTGCGAATCCGGCGCTCAAGCGCAAGCTCAAGGTGCCGCCGCGCGACCGCACGGTGATCCGCCTGCCGTCGTACGAGCAGGTCAAGAGCGATCCGGTGCTGTATGCCCACGCCAACCGCGTGCTGCATCTGGAAACCAACCCCGGGAACGCGCGCGCGCTGGTGCAGGCGCACGGCGGCCGCGACGTCTGGCTGACCCCGCCGCCGATCCCGCTGACCACGGCGGAGATGGACCATGTGTTCGACCTGCCCTATGCGCGCGCTCCCCATCCCAGCTATGCCGACGCAAACGGCCGTCACGACGGGCCGACCAAGATCCCGGCGTGGGAGATGATCCGGTTCTCGGTCAACATCATGCGCGGCTGCTTCGGCGGCTGCACCTTCTGCTCGATCACCGAGCACGAGGGCCGCATCATCCAGAGCCGCTCCGAGGACTCGGTGATTCGCGAGATCGAGGAGATCCGCGACAAGGTCGAAGGCTTCACCGGAACCATCTCCGACCTCGGTGGACCCACGGCCAACATGTACCGCCTGGGCTGCCGCTCGCCCGAGATCGAGGCGGCCTGCCGCAAGCCCAGCTGCGTCTATCCCGGCATCTGCCAGAACCTCACGACCGACCACGGCCCGTTGATCAAGATCTACCGCCGCGGCCGCGCGCTCAGGGGCATCAAGAAGATCCTGATCGGCTCGGGCCTGCGCTACGACCTGGCGATCCAGTCCCCCGAGTACGTTAAGGAACTGGTGCAGCACCACGTCGGCGGCTATTTGAAGATCGCGCCCGAGCACACAGAGCAGGGGCCGCTCACCAAGATGATGAAGCCGGGCATCGGCAACTACGACAAGTTCAAGACGCTGTTCGAGAAGTACTCGGCCGAGGCCGGCAAGAAGCAGTACCTCATCCCGTACTTCATCGCCGCGCACCCGGGCACCAGCGACGAGGACATGATGCAGCTGGCGCTGTGGCTGAAGAAAAACGGTTTCCGTGCCGACCAGGTGCAGACCTTCTATCCCAGCCCGATGGCGACGGCCACTGCGATGTACCACTCAGGCCGCAATCCGCTGCGCAAGGTTCGGCGCGAGGCGACGGCCGACGACAGCGTCGACATCGTGCGCGGCGAGAAACGCCGGCGCCTGCACAAGGCCTTCCTGCGCTACCACGACGCCAACAACTGGCCGGTGCTCCGCGAAGCTCTCAAGGCGATGGGCCGGGCCGACCTGATCGGCAACGGCAAGCACCACCTGATCCCGACCTTCCAGCCGCTCACCGACGGCGGCTACCAGAGCGCGCGGCGCAAGAACTCCACTGCCGCGCCGGCGGCACTCAAGATGGCTGCGCCGATGAAGGGCCGCTTGCTGACCCAGCACACCGGCCTGCCGCCGCGCGTCACCGGCGCCGCCAGGCCCCCGCGCAAGGCGCGCTGATCCATTCAGGTCAGGCGGGATCGCGCCGGAACGGGCTGCGCTCGTCGAGGTGCTCGAGGTAGTTCTCAATCCCCTTGCCCTCCTTGTCAAGGAAGCGCTCCACCGCATCGGCGAACGCCGGATGGGCCAGCCAGTGGCAACTGGTGGTCTTGACCGGCATCAGCGCCCGCGCCATCTTGTGCTCACCCTGGGCTCCGCCTTCGAAGCGGCCGAACCCGTGCTCGATGCACCACTGCAGCGGTTGGTAGTAGCAGGCTTCGAAGTGCAGGCAGTCGACACGCTCCAGCGCCCCCCAGTAGCGGCCGTACGCCGCCGGCCGCTGGCCGGCCGACACAGTGTCGATTGCAATCAGGCTGCACGCGATCGGCTTGCCGTTGCGCTCCGCGACGAACAGCAGCCAGTTCTCCGGCATCGTCGCGGCCATCCGCTGGAAGAAGTCGCGCGTGAGGTAGGGCGCGTTGCCGTGCTCACGGTACGTGCGCTCGTAGCAACGGTAGAAGAAATTCCAATCGGTTTCGCTGATGTCCACACCTCGGCTCCAGCGGAAGGACACGCCGGCTTGCGCCACCTTGCGGCGCTCCTGGCGGATCTTCTTGCGCTTTTCCTGCGCCAGGCTGGCCAGGAAATCGTCGAAGCTGTCCCATGCCTTGTCAGGATGTTGGGTCCAGTGAAACTGGACCGTGTGCCGCAGCATCAGTCCGGCTTCTTCACAGGCCGCCACATCGTCGGGCGCCGCGAACAGCAGATGGAAGGAAGACTGCTCCTGCTGCTTGCACCAGGCCAGGATCGCCTGCACCAGCACGCGGCGCGCGCCGGCGTCACGGGCCAGCAGCCGGCTGCCCGGCACCGGCGTAAAGGGCACCGCCGCCAGTGCTTTAGGGTAATAGGCCAGGCCATGCTGCTCGTACGCATTGGCCCAGGCCCAGTCGAACACATACTCGCCGTACGAATGGTCCTTCAGGTACAGGGCGCAGGCCGCGTGCAGTTCGCCGCCGCACCACAGCGTCACAAAGCGCGGCGTCCAGCCGCTCTCCGGCGTGGCGCTGCCGCTCTGGTCCATCGCCGCGAGGTATTCGTGGCGCATGAAAGGGGTGACGGCCTGCTGTCCAGCCAGCAGCGTGTTCCATGGGTCTGCCGTGACCTCGAGCGGCGACTCCAGCACCCGGATGACATAATCGTTTGAGTTGTTTTTCACTGCTGCCATGGCCCTCAAACTCTGTATTGCCCAACTCAATTTCCTGGTCGGCGACATGCCGGGCAATGCGCATAAGATCATCGCCGCGGCGCGCACGGCTTATGCGCAGGGCGCGCGGCTGGTGCTTACGCCGGAGCTGTCGATCTGCGGTTATGCGGCCGAGGATCTGTTTCTGCGCCCGGCCTTCATCGCCGCTTGCGATGATGCCGTGAAAACGGTGGCCCGCGAGCTGGCCGGGTTAAAGGGCCTGCACGTGGTGGTAGGCCATCCCAGCGGGGGCGACATCCGCAGCAAGTCGGTCGCGATCCAGCGGCGCTTCAATGCCGCCAGCGTCGTGAGCGACGGCAAGATCCTGGAAACCTACGCCAAGCGCGAACTGCCCAACTACCAGGTGTTCGACGAGCGCCGGTATTTCACACCGGGCCAGGGCGTCTGCGTGTTCCAGGTCGAAGGAGTGAACGTCGGCCTGCTGATCTGCGAGGACGCCTGGTTCGACGAGCCCGCGTTGCTCGCCAGGGAGGCGGGCGCCGAGATGCTGGCCGTGATCAACGCCTCGCCGTTCCATGTCGGCAAGGGCGGCGAGCGGTTCGCCCGCATGGCCGACCGCGCGATGGCTGTGGGCCTGCCCCTGACCTACGCGCATTTCGTCGGCGGCCAGGACGAGGTGGTGTTCGACGGCGGCTCCTTCGCGGTCAACGCGGACGGCAGCCTGGCGGCGCGCGCCCCCGAATTTCAGGAGGATCTGTTCTGCCTGCAGGCCGAGGGCGGCGGCACCGCGCCGCTGCGCCTGAGCGGCCCCATCACGCACGAGCGCTCGCCCGACGCCGACCTGTGGGACGCGCTGGTGCTGGGCGTGCGCGACTACGTGAACAAGAACGGCTTTCCGGGCGTGCTGCTGGGCCTGTCGGGCGGCATCGATTCGGCCCTGGTGCTGGCGGTTGCCGTCGATGCGCTCGGTCGCGACAAGGTGCGGGCAGTGATGATGCCCTCGCCCTACACGGCCGACATCTCCTGGATCGACGCGCGCGACATGGCGGCGCGGCTCGGCGTGCGCTACGACGAGATCTCGATCGTGCCGGAGTTCGAAGCATTCAAGGCCTCGCTGGCCGGGGAGTTCAAGGGCCTGCCCGAGGACACGACCGAGGAGAACATCCAGGCCCGGATTCGCGGCGTGATCCTGATGGCGCTGTCAAACAAGTTCGGCAGCATCGTGCTGACCAC
>JACMQP010000368.1 GCA_014376915.1 Ramlibacter sp. | reverse complement strand
GCCGCTCATCCCGCGGCGGCTGCCTGCAATGCGATCGGCCGGTCGCTGCGGCCGACGCGCCAGCGCCGTACGACGGCGATCAGCGCGTTGAGCGCCAGCACCACACTCAGCAGCACGATGCCCAGCGCCAGGGCCAGCGGCAGGTCGCCCTTGCTGGTTTCCAGTGCGATGGCAGTGGTCATCACACGGGTGAAACCGTCGATGTTGCCGCCGACGATCATCACCGCGCCGACTTCCGAGATGGCGCGGCCGAAGGACGCGATCACCACCGTCAACAGCGCGTATCGCTCGTCCCACGCCAGCAGCAGGCTGCGCAGCAGCGGCCGCGCGCCGAGCGAGCGCAGCTGCTCGCCGCTGACGCTGTCGACATCCTCCACGATCTGGCGGGTCAGCGCGGTCGTCACCGGAAGCACCAGGATGGCCTGTGCGATCACCATCGCCTTGAACGAGAACAGCCAGCCCAGGAAGCCCAGCGGGCCTGAGTGCGACAGCAGCAGGTACACCACCAGCCCCACCACCACCGACGGCAGCGCCAGCGCCGTGTTCAGCACCGTCAGCAGCACGCCGCGCCCGGCAAAACGGGCGATGCCGAGCCAGGCGCCCAGCAGCAGGCCGACCCCGCAGGCCAGCAGGCAGGCGATGCTGCTCACGGCCAGCGAGCGGGCGACGATGGAGACCAGCATCGGGTCGGCGCCGGCGATCAGTTGCAGCGCCGTTTCGATGCTGTCGGAAAATGTATTCACGATGCCGATCCTAAGGGGCCGGCGCGGCCGGGCGCATCGGGATTGGCGAGCTATGAACGGCCCTGCATAGCGCATACTCCCGCGACGTGAAAACGATCGAGCTTTCCTATGCGCTGGCTGCACGCGAACCGGGCGCGCAGGCGATCCGCAATCCGCTGATGGAGCTGCTGCAGGCGGTGCGACAGCAGGGTTCGATCGCCGCCGCGGCCAAGGCGCTGGGCCAGTCGTACCGCCACGTGTGGGGCGAGCTCAAACGCTGGGAAACCGAGTTGGGGCGCAACCTGATCGTGTGGGAAAAGGGCCAGCCGGCGCGCCTGTCGGAGTTCGGCGACAAACTGTTGTGGGCCGAGCAGCAGGCGCAGGCCCGGCTCGCGCCGCAGATCGAGGCGCTGCACGCGGACCTCGAGCGCGCCTTCGCGGTGGCGTACGACGACAGCGCCCACGTCCTGACGCTGTACGCAAGCCACGACGACGCGCTGGTGGCATTGCGCGAACACGCAGCGGCGCAGGCCCGCCTGCACCTTGACATCCGCTTCACCGGCAGCGTCGACGCCATCGGCGCGCTGAACGAGGGGCGTTGCGTGCTGGCCGGCTTCCACGTGCCGCCGCAGCCGGCGGCCGGCGAAACCGGCATCGGCGCGCCGACGCTCGCGCAGCGCACCTACCAGCCACTGCTGCAGCCGGGCCGGCACAAGATCATCGGTTTCGTGCGGCGCAGCCAGGGCCTGGTGGTGGCGCGTGGCAATCCGCTGCGGCTCGCGACGCTGGCCGACCTGGAACTGCACCGGGCACGCTACGTGAACCGGGCGCTGGGCACCGGCACCCGGTTGCTCGCGGAGGAACTGCTGGCGCAGGCCGGCGCCGACCCCACGCGCATCGCCGGCTGGGACCGCACCGAGCCGTCGCATGCAGCCGTCGCCCAGGCCGTCGCTTCCGGAGCAGCCGACGCGGGCCTCGCAATCGAGGCGGCGGCACGCAGCCGCGGCCTGGGTTTCGTGCCGCTGGTGCAGGAGGCGTATTACCTGGTGTGCCTGCGCTCGGCGCTGGACCAGCCGCCGATGCTGGCGCTGCGCGAGGTGCTCGCCAGCCACGCCTGGCTGGCGCGGCTGGCGCAACTGGCCGGCTATGAGGCGTTGCGCAGCGGCGCGGTGCTCAGCCTGCGCCGGCAACTGCCATGGTGGCGCTTCGCGCGGCCGCGCAAAAACAGTCGCTAGGTCACGCCGCCGGCGACGCCGGGCATGGCTGGTTGTGATTGAGGCGCGCCAAAACGCCCCCCCGGCACCGCCTGGGACGGCCGCTACAGCGCGCAGGTGCGAAAGCCGCTGAAGCCGTCGTCGCGATCGGGCAGCGCGAAGGCCCGTCGCTTCGGATGCTTCATTCGGGCGCGGGTGGCGAACGACGCGCCCCGCTGCACCCGGGCCCGGCCGAACAGCGGCGCCGCCTCGAAGTCGGTGCCCCGCGCCCAGCCGTCGGCGCTGAAGCCGGGCCAGGGCCGCAGGCTGCCGGCGGTCCACTCGCGCACGTCGCCCCAGCGAAAGCCTCGCCGCTGCGCCACGTGCGCCGCCATCTCCCACTCAACCTCGGTCGGCAACCGGCGGCCGGCCCAGCGGGCCCAGGCGTCGGCTTCCCACCAGCTCACGTGCATCGCTTCCTGGCTGGCGCCCATGCGGGTCGGCCTGCCGAACAGCGACTGCATCACCGCGCCGCTGGCCACGCCGATCTGCTCCACGTGGCGCGGGCCGCGTCGCCCCTCGTACTGGGCCTCGCGCTCCAGCCAGGCCCAGCCTTCGGGCAGCCAGAACTCGGGCCGGTCGTAGCCGCCGTCGTCGACGAACTCGACGTACTGCGACCAGGTGGCCGGCTGGGCGTCGATCTCGAACTCCGGCACCTCGACGTCGTGCGCCCACTTTTCGATGTCGAACACGAAGCCGCCCGGCGATGCGCCCAGCAACCACGTGGACGCGGGGACCAGCAGCGGCTCGCGCGACTGCTGGCCCGCCGGCAGGGCCAGCTTGATCGGCACCGACAGCGTCTGCGCCATGGCGATCAGTTGCTCGCCGCGCAGGTCCTCGTGGAACAGCGCCGCGCGAAAGAAATACAGCGCCTCGTCGGTCTCGGGCGTCTTCTCCAGCAATTCCAGCGTGCCTTCGAGCGTCTCCAGCAGCCAGGCCCGCAGCGGGGCGACCTGGAGCTGGTGCTGCCAGCGCGCCTCGTGCGACACCAGCGCGGGGTGGAACCAGTCGTCAGCTCGCGGCTCGATCGACGCCAGGCGCACGGCGTCCAGCGGGCAGGCGGCGCCCAGGCCGCGTTGCGGATTGCGGCCGATCCAGAATTCCGCGAACCAGCCGATGTGGCCGGCCAGCCAGAGCGGCGGCGACAGCTCGGCCCGCTGTGGCACGGCGAAATTGGCCTCGCCCAGCGCCTGCTCGTACTGGGCCAGCAGGTGCAGCGTGTGGTTGCGCGCATCCATCAGCGCCAGCGACAGCAGGTCACGGCCGGCGCGGCCGATGTCCGGCGTGTCGATCGAGGCGGGTGTGGCGGTAGGAGTCAGCGACGGCATCGCCTATTATTCACCCCCCGCCCCACCGTGGCTGGCGGGATGGGATTGGGCGCCGGGCTAGGGGTAAACACCGCGCCGACTTGTCAGCGTTCCTTCAGCGCCCCCCAGTTAGTATTTAGGGCCTATACGAGAGTGCCCGCTCTCGCCAGCACCATCCATCAAATTCGGAGCTCCCGTGTCAGCACTCCTGAAATTTTCCCTGGCCATCGACTGGGCCAACGAACGGATCGGCCGCATCGCCTCGGTGGCGGTGCTGCTCACGGCCATGATCTCCGCCGGCAACGCGTTCGTGCGCTACCTGTTCGACATCAGCTCCAACGGCTGGCTCGAAATCCAGTGGTACCTGTTCGCCGGCATCGTGATGCTCGGCGCGCCGGTGGTGCTCAAGCTCAATGAGCACGTGCGGGTCGACCTGGTCTACGGCAAGCTCAAGGGCAACAAGCCGGTCTACGTCGACCTGTTCGGGCTGATCTTCTTCCTGCTGCCGGTGACGCTGCTACTGACGTATTTGAGCTGGCCGTTGCTGGTGAAGATGTTCGTGATGCACGAGATGTCCAACAACGCCGGCGGCCTGGTGCGCTGGCCGGCGATGCTGATGCTGCCGCTGGGCTTCGCGATGATGTGCCTGCAGGGCTTCTCCGAGATCGTCAAGCGCATCTGCTACCTCCAGGGCACCTACCAGATGGACACCCACTACGAGAAACCCGTGCAGTGAGTTTCCGGTCCCGGCAGTCGCAGAAAAAAATCAGATAACGGAAGCCCTCCCCCATGCAAATGGAAAATTTCGCCCCGTACATGTTTGCCGGGCTCGTGTTCATCATGCTGATCGGGTTTCCGGTCGCCTTTTCCCTGTCCGCCCTGGGCCTGGCAAGCGGTTTCCTCGCCATCGAAATGGGCTGGTTCCCGGCCAGCTTCATGGCCAACCTGCCGCTCAACGTGTTCGGCATCCTGTCCAACGACCTGCTGCTGGCCATCCCGTTCTTCACCTTCATGGGCGCCATCCTGGAAAAGTGCGGACTGGCCGAGGACATGCTCGATTCCATGGGCCAGCTGTTCGGAACGGTGCGCGGCGGCCTGGGGTATTCGGTGATCATCGTCGGCTTCATCCTGGGTGCCATCACGGGCACGGTGGCCGGCCAGGTGATCGCGATGGCCCTGATTTCGATGCCGGTGATGATCCGCTACGGCTACAACATGCGCTACACCACGGGCGTGCTGGCGGCGTCGGGCACGATCACCCAGCTGGTGCCGCCGTCCCTCGTGCTGATCGTGATGGCCGATCAGCTGGGCCGCTCGGTCGGCGACATGTACAAGGGCGCATGGGGCCCTTCCATCCTGCAGGTGCTGATCTTCGCGCTCTACACCTTCGCACTCGGCATCATCAAACCGCACCACGTCCCGGGCATCCCCAAGGAAGCCCGCACCATGAGCGGTTTCAAGCTGTGGATGAAGTGCCTGCGCGGCATCATCCCTTCGGCCATCCTGATCTTCGCCGTGCTGGGATCGATGGGCGGCCTGCCCTGGATGGACACTGCCATTGCGACACCGACCGAAGCCGGCGCCATGGGCTGCGTCGGCGCCCTGGTGCTGGCGGCAATCCACCGCCGCCTGTCCTGGACCCTGCTGTGGCAGGCCATGGTCGGCACCATGCGGCTGACGGCGATGGTGGTGTTCATCCTGATCGGTTCGCGCGTATTTTCCATGGTGTTCCAGGGCGTCGACGGCGCCCGCTGGGTCGAGCACATGCTCACGGGACTGCCGGGCGGCCAGGTCGGCTTCCTGATCGTCGTCAACGTCTTCATCTTCTTTCTGGCGTTCTTCCTCGACTTCTTCGAGATCGCCTTCATCATCCTGCCGATGCTGGGCCCGGTGGCGGACAAGCTCGGGATCGACCTGGTGTGGTTCGGCGTGCTGCTGTGCGTGAACATGCAGACCAGCTTCATGCATCCGCCGTTCGGCTTCGCGCTGTTCTACCTGCGCGGCATCGCGGACACGCTGTTCAAGGAAAAGCGGATCGACAAGCCGGTGCTGTCCAACGACATCTACATGGGCGCCATCCCGTGGGTGATCATGCAGCTGCTGCTGGTGGTCATCGTGATCTTCGTGCCGCAGACCGTCACCATGTTCCTGGACAAGGCGGAGAAGATCGACATCGACAACGTCAAGATCGAGATGCCAGCCGAGTCGCTCGACCCCAAGCCGGCCGACCTCAAACCGGGCGAGACGCAGGGCCAGCGCGACACCGACAACGCCGCCGACGCGCAGAAGAAGCTCGACGAGCTGTTCGACGCGCCCAAGAAGTGAACGGGTCACCGGTCGAGGCGCTGGGGCCCCCGTCCTTTCGCTTCGAGCTGCCGGACGGCCAGCCGATGCAGGGTCCGGCCTTCTCGCCTGCCTTCAAGCTGATTGCAACCGTGCTGCTGGCCGGCACGACGGGCTGGTTCGTCAACCTGTGGCTGGCTGGCAAGGTGTCGGGCGGCGTCGTGTCGATCCTGAGCTGGTTCCTCGCCGCACTGGTGTTGATGGCGTTCACCTGGTGGAGCATCGTGCGCAGCGTCACCCGGCTGGACGCCGAGTCGGTGCGCCAGACCTGGGTGTGGAACAAGAAGATGGAGCTGCGCGAGCTGGCCTACGGCAAGCTGATCCGGGTGCCGGGCCTCGACTGGCTGATCGCGCCGCGGCTGTACCTGCGCACGCTGGAAGGCAAGTTCCAGGTCTTCTACGCCGCCGACCCGTGCATGATCGCGCAGTTCGAGCGCCTGGTCAGGGAACTGAAGGCGTTCCGCAGCTTCTAGCGCCCGTGGCTGGACGCCGGGCCTGATCCGGCATCCAGACGTCACGGCGCCGTTATTCCGTGCGGATCTGCCTAGCGGTCTGGCTGGCGTCGAACACCAGTTTGTTCGGCCAAGTCGGCCAGGTCACGCCCAGGGATGCGTCGTTCGGGTCGCCCTTCTGCGCGAATGCGCCGATGCTGCGCATCATCGCGTCGGATAGCGCCAGCCGCCCCGGCTGGTTGGCCGTCGTGTTCATGATGCCGGCGAACAGCGAAGGCCCGAAATTGCCGAACACGAACGGCAGGTCGATGGCGTGGGCGGCGCCGTAGATGTCGTTCCAGGGCGCCGGCTGCTTGTCCCAGTCGAAGCGGTAGTACCAGACTTCGGCCTGCCTGGCCTTCAAGGCATTCAGGATGTTG
>JACMQP010000367.1 GCA_014376915.1 Ramlibacter sp. | reverse complement strand
GTCGCTGGCGACGATGGCCTGCGCGTCGTCGCCGACACCGCGCACGATCTCCATGTCGTTGCGCTGAAGGTAGCCGGGGTCGCGCGCCAATGCGGGCAGCACCTCGTTGTGCACGATCGAGCGCGGCAGGTTCCAGTAGGGCCGGAAGACGAGGTAGCGCATCTCTTCAATCAGCACTGGCGTCTGGGTGTTCAGCGCGTCCGACCACGACCCCCATACTGATCAAGGCGTCGGTCGGCGCGGCGGGATCCCAGGCCCACAGCCGGAACATCTGGATGTTGATGCCGACGAAGGGCCGCGCGCCCAGGTCCTGCAGCCAGCGCAGACGCTCGAGCGCCAGTTTGAGTTGCTGAACCCGATGCGCGATCGGCACGTTCAGCGCCGCCAATGTTGCCCGCCCGATCACGCCATCAGCCGCAAGGCCGTGCCGATCCTGGAAACGCCTGAGGCCGTTGTCGAGCGTGGCGTCGTCGCGATCCGCAGGCGGCGGCGCATCGGGCGGCAGGTCGCCGAGCGCAATCAGACGACGGAGCAACGCTGTCGGGTCACCGTACGCTTCGTCTCGCTTCTCTGGCGCCGAGACGGGCGAGGAGCCGACCGAACCGTCCGCCGTCAATACGCGGTAACGCGCTAGCGCGTCGCGCAGCTTCGCATACTGGCCGAGCTGAGGCCGCAGTTCGTCCGCCAGCTGCGGCAGCCGTCCTACGGCGGCTGCGGCTTGCAGGAACGCGGCAAAGTCAGGCGCTTCGACATCCGGGCGCACCACCCGAAATCCCAGTGCGCGGGGATCGACGCGGCCGAGGTGGATATCGTGCAGGAAACGGCGCATCGCGCTGCCCGGGCCGCGCTCGAATGTCGGCTGACCTGGTGCCCCGGCGGCGGGCGCGGCGTCCAGCGTCGCGGCCTGCTCGGCGAGTTCGGTGGCCCGGTAGTCCCGCGCAGCCAAGCCGTCAGCGCCCGCGGCGGCCAGCAGGCGCAAGGCGTCGCGCGCGCTTGAATTCGGCCGGCCCGTCGCGTCGAGCCAAACTGGGTCTGCAAGCGCCGCCCGCGTTTCTTCGGCCAGCTACATCAACGCCAGAAGCGGAAGCAGTAACGCCGTGCAAAGCCACGGGCACCAGCCCAGCGCCGCCGTCGGTACTACCCCTGCCCTCGCGAACTGGGCGTAAACCTCCTGGGCTAACGCGCACCTGCTCAGCCCCGCGGCGTGCCGTTCATCATGCAGCAGAGCGTCGTCGTTGCATTGAAGGATTCGCATCGTGTCTGGTTCTTCAATCCATCTTCCGGGTGGGCGCTGTCCGCGGGTGGCGCGCAGGTGGCGTCCGGATGCAGCGGAACCGATCAGGCAGCGCTCGCTGAAGAGCGCGGACGTTGGGCTCGCATCAATGCGACGTCAACACCGACACCGTTATCGCAGACAGCAGTGCGCGCGTGGTGTATCCGCTGGAAGGACGGTGGCTGTAGGCACCCATCACGACCAGATCGGTTTTCAGCTCCGCAGCGCGCGCGAGCAACGAGTCGACGATGCCGATCTCGGTCGTCTGCACTTCGATATTCGC
>JACMQP010000366.1 GCA_014376915.1 Ramlibacter sp. | reverse complement strand
TTGAAATACTCGTAGCTCTCGCGCAGCGTCAGGTGGCTGACCTCGAAGATCGCGCGGGCCTGTGCGCCTTCCCCGAGCTTGACGTGGCGCGCCTCGCTGCGCAGGCGGGTGCCGTGGCATTCCGGGCAGGCCTGCATGCTGCGGTAGCGCGACAGCTCTTCGCGCACCGCGACCGAATCGGTTTCACGGAAGCGCCGCTCCATGTTCGGCAGGATGCCCTCGAACGGATGTTTTTTGGTCACCTTGCGGCCGGACGACGCGCCCGATTCCATGAGGTAGGCGAACCGGATCTCTTCGTCCCCCGAACCGCGCAGGATCACCTGCTGTGCCTCGGCTGGCAGCGACTCGAATGGCGCCTCGACGTCGAACTTGTAGTGCTTGGCCAGGCTCTCGATCAGGCTGAAGTAGTAGGCGTTACGCCGGTCCCAGCCCTTCACGGCGCCGCTGGCCAGGCTCAGGCCCGGGAAGGCGACGACCCGCGCCGGATCGAAGAACTCCATGTGGCCGAGGCCGTCGCAGGTCGGGCAGGCACCGACCGGCGAGTTGAAGGAGAACAGGCGCGGCTCGAGCTCGCTGATCGAGTAATTGCAGATCGGACAGGCGAACTTCGCGTTGAACATGTGCTCGGCGCCGGTGTCCATTTCCAGTGCCAGCGCCCGGCCGTCGGCCAGCCGCAGCGCCGCCTCGAAGCTTTCGGCCAGCCTCTGCTGCATGTCCGGCCGCACCTTGAGCCGGTCGATCACCACGTCGATGTCGTGCTTTTCGGTCTTCTTCAGCTTGGGCAGTTCGTCGAACTCGTAGGCCTGGCCGCCGACCCGGAAGCGCACGTAGCCGCGCGCCTGCATCTCGGCGAAGACGTCGACGAACTCGCCCTTGCGGTCCCGCGCCACCGGCGCCAGGATCATCAGCCGGGTCTCTTGCGGCAGTGCCAGCACCGCATCGACCATCTGCGAGACGGTCTGCGACTGCAGCGGGATGTCGTGGTTGGGGCAATAAGGCGTGCCGGCCCGTGCGAAGAGCAGCCGCAGGTAGTCGTGGATCTCGGTGACCGTGCCGACCGTCGAACGCGGGTTGTGGCTGGTGGCCTTTTGCTCGATCGAGATCGCCGGGGACAGGCCCTCGATCAGGTCGACGTCCGGCTTGTCCATCAACTGCAGAAATTGCCTCGCATAAGTCGACAGGCTCTCGACGTAGCGGCGCTGGCCTTCCGCATAGAGCGTGTCGAAGGCGAGCGACGACTTGCCCGAGCCCGACAGGCCGGTGATCACGACCAGCTGGTTGCGCGGGATGTCGAGGTCGATGTTCTTGAGGTTGTGGGTGCGCGCCCCGCGGATCGCGATGCGGCGCTGTACAGCAGCGGCAAGATACGCGCCGTCGTCGAGGAATTTGCCGTCTGCGGAAGAGTTCAACGGAGCTGCTTTAGGGATAACCCGACATGATAGACCGGACGGCTGGCGCGAGCGCTGGGGCCGGCAGCCCGATACACGACAATGGGGGCCCGGCCGGCTTTTTCAATCCGGCGGGCCCAGATGGCTTTTTCCAGTTCGTGAGTTCCAACCCCCAAGCCCCGGCCCCCGGCCGCATGACGGCCGTCGAGCGCCGCGCCAGCGGTTCGCTGGCAGCCATCTTCGCCGCCCGCATGCTGGGCCTGTTCCTGGTGCTGCCGGTGTTCGCGCTGGAGGCCATGCGATATCCGGGCGGCGACGACCCCTCCCGCGTCGGCCTGGCGATGGGCATTTACGGCCTGACCCAGGGCCTGCTGCAAATCCCGTTCGGCATGGCGTCGGACCGGTTCGGCCGCAAGCGCACGATCATCATGGGCCTGCTGGTGTTCGCCGCCGGAAGCTTCCTGGCCGCCGCCGCCGACAGCCTGGCCGGGCTGATCGCCGGCCGCTCGCTGCAGGGCGCCGGCGCCGTCTCCGCGGCCGTTACGGCGCTGCTGGCCGACCAGACCCGCGACGAGGTCCGCACCAAGGCCATGGCCATCGTCGGCGCCAGCATCGGCCTGATGTTCGCCCTGTCGCTGGTGGCGGCGCCGTTGCTGGTCACCCACATCGGCCTGTCCGGGCTGTTCGCCGTGACCGGTGCGCTGGCACTGGGCTGCATCGCCATCGTGGCGTGGTGGACACCGCCCGAGCCGCTGCAGCACAAGAACGTGCCGCGCGGCCGGCTGGCGGAAGTGCTGAAGCACTCGGGCCTGCTGCGGCTGGACATCGGCGTATTCGTGCTGCACGCAGTGCAGCTGGCGATGTGGGTGGCCATCCCGGCGCTGCTGGTGCAGGCCGGCCTGGCCCGTGAAAACCACTGGCACGTCTACCTGCCGGCCGTGCTCGCTTCGTTCCTGGTGATGGGCTTCACCCTGTTTCCGCTGGAGCGGCGCGGTTACCTGCGCGCGGTGTTCCTGGGGGCGGTGGGGCTGGTGGGGCTGGTGCAGGTCGGCCTGTTGCTGGTCGCGAGTCAGCCAAGCGTGGCCGCGCTGGCGGCCCTGCTGTTCGTCTTTTTCTGCGGCTTCAACGTGCTGGAGGCGAGCCAGCCCAGCATGGCCTCGCGGATTGCCCCGCCGCACGCCCGCGGCGCGGCGCTGGGCGTCTACAACACCCTCCAGTCTGTGGGCTTCTTCGTCGGCGGTGCGGTCGGCGGCTGGCTGATCAAAAACGTTGGACCATCAGGGCTGTTCGCCGCCTGTGCGGGGCTGATGCTGCTCTGGCTCGGCGTGGCCTGGCCGATGCGGGCACCGCGGCCGGCGAGGTCCGCCGACGCGGTTCTGGCCGGCGAGGCCCAGGCGACATAATCAATCCACCTACAGGAGAAAGCTCCCATGGCATCCGTCAACAAAGTCATCCTCGTCGGCAACTGCGGCCGCGATCCCGAAATCCGTTACCTGCCCTCGGGCGCCGCCGTCGCCAACGTGACGCTGGCCACTTCGAGCAAGCGCAAGGACAAGACCAGCGGCGAAACCATCGAAGACACGCAGTGGCACCGCATCACGTTCTATGACCGGCTGGCCGAGATCGCCGGCGAATACGTCAAGAAGGGCCGCCCGATCTACGTCGAAGGCCGTCTGAAGTACGGCAAGTACACCGGCCAGGACGGGGTCGAGAAGAACACCGTCGACATCATCGCCACCGAGCTGCAGCTGCTCGGCGGCCGCGAAGGCATGGGCGGTCCGTCGGGCGGCGGCGACGAGGAGGGCGGTGGCGCCCCGCGCCGATCTGCGCCTGCGCCGCAGCGCGCCCCCGCGCCGGCCGCCCAGCGTCCCGCCGCGCCGAAGCCCTCCTCGGGCTTCGACGACATGGACGACGACATTCCGTTTTGAGCCGGCCGGGCGCCATGCGCTTTCGTGCCAGCGCTCCCGGCGTCCTGACGCCCGGCGCCGTCCGTGCGGCCTTGACCAGCGCGCCGGTTGCCTCGCAGGTGCCGCGCGCAATCCATGCCCAGTTGCTGACGATCGGGCCGGCGGTGGCGCCGGCGGAAACCGCGCTGGTCTATGCGCCGTTGCAGCAGCGCGAGCCCTACACCGGTGTCGAGGTCACGCGCCATGAGCGCTACGGCACCGATGCGCGCCAGCTGCTCGATGTCTTTTCGCCCGAGGCCTCCCACGGCAACAAGCGGCCGGTGCTGGTGTTCCTGCATGGCGGCGCTTTCACCGGTGGCGAGCGGCGCCGCGACGACGGCCCGTTCTACGACAACGTCATGCTCTGGGCCGTGAAGAGCGGCATGGTCGGCGTCAACATGACCTACCGGCTGGCACCCGCGCACGTCTGGCCCGCCGCGCAGCAAGACCTGGCCGCCGCCCTGACATGGCTGCGGCAAAACATGGCAGCCCGTGGCGGCGACCCCGAGCGCATCGTGCTGGTGGGCCATTCGGCCGGCGCTGCCCATGTGGCGCAGTACCTCGGCCACTCGCGGTTCCACGTCGCACCCGGCGGTGGCGTCGCTGGTGCCGTGCTGCTCTCGGGCCTGTACGACACCGGTACCGCAGAACCCAATGCGCCGCTGCAGTCGTATTTCGGCAGCGACGCATCGGTGTATGCGCAGCGTTCGGCCCTGCCCGGGCTGGTCGCCTCGAAAGTGCCGCTGCTGCTGGCCTATGCCGAGATGGATCCGCCGGACTTCCAGTCGCAGGGCGACCAGGCCCATGCCGTGCTGCGCGCAGCCGGCCACGACGTCACGCTGCTCAAGTTGATGGGCCACAGCCACATGTCCGAGGTCTATGCCATCAACACCGCGGACCGCTCGCTAAGTGACCCGCTGGCCGCGTTCGTCACGTCGCTGCGCTGACACCTGTCATCGCGGCATGACAGTCAGGCCTTGCCGCTGATCACGCCGCCGCCCAGGCAGACCTCGCCGTCGTAGAGCACGGCGGACTGGCCCGGCGTCACGGCCCACTGGCGCTCGCTGAAGTCGAGGTGGAACGCGCCGGCGCCAGCAGCGTGCAGCGTGCAGGGCGCATCGGCCTGGCGGTAGCGCGTCTTGGCGGCATACGCCCCGGGCGCGGGGGCGCTCCCGGCGACCCAGCTCGCATCGTCCGCATCCAGCGCCGAGGACAGCAGCCACGGATGGTCATGGCCCTGCACCGCGTACAGGGTGTTGGCCGGCATGTCCTTGCGCGCGACGAACCACGGCGCGTGCTCCCCGCCGCCGCGCTGCGCGCCTTTGGCCTTGATGCCGCCGATCCCCAGGCCCTGGCGCTGGCCCAGCGTGTAGAAGCTCAGGCCCTCATGCCGGCCGATGGTGCGGCCGCGTTCGTCCTTGATCGGCCCGGGCTCGCGCGAGATGTACCGATTCAGGAACTCGCGAAACGGCCGCTCGCCGATGAAGCAGATGCCGGTCGAGTCCTTTTTCTTCGCGTTCGGCAGGCCGATCTCCTGCGCGATGCGGCGCACCTCGGTCTTGCGCAGATCGCCGATCGGGAACAGCGTCTTGGACAATTGCGCCTGGTTCAGCCGGTGCAGGAAATAGCTCTGGTCCTTGCTTTCGTCCAGGCCCTTGAGCAGTTCGAAGCAGCCCGCGCGCTCACGCACCCGTGCGTAGTGTCCGGTGGCGATCTTCTGCGCGCCGAGCCGCATGGCGTGATCGAGGAAGGCCTTGAACTTGATCTCGGCGTTGCACAGCACGTCGGGGTTGGGCGTGCGGCCGGCCTGGTATTCGCGCAGGAACTCGGCGAACACCCGGTCCTTGTAGTCGGCGGCGAAGTTGACGTGCTCGATCTCGATGCCCAGCACGTCGGCCACTGCCGCCGCATCCACGAAGTCGATGTTGGACGAGCAGTATTCGCTGTCGTCGTCATCCTCCCAGTTCTTCATGAAGATGCCGATCACCTCGTGGCCCTGGGCCTTGAGCAGGTGCGCCGTCACCGCGGAATCGACGCCGCCGCTCAAACCAACAACCACCCGGGTCTTCGCTTTCATTTATGCGATTATCCCAACGCGATGCTCCTGCAGCCCAGTCACCTTCAGTTGCCCCCACAGCGCCGGTCCCCCGCGGCCATGGTGACGGTGGGAGTGCTGCACGTTGCGCTGCTCTGGCTGATCGCCCAGCAGCTGCCGGTGGAACGCGCTGTCCGCTATGTCGTCTACCAGTACGCGCGGCCGATCAGCTCCGGCCCCAATGCCGCGGCCAGCCGCGCCATCACGGCGCCATCGAAGCTTTCGCTGCGCGCGAGCGAAGCGATGGGCGTCTTCAGCAACCGGGTCGAGCCCAGCGTGCCCTTGCGGGCCACCACCCAGTTGCCCGACACGCTGCAGGCGCGCAAGCCCAAGCCGGGGCCGAAGGTGCGGCGGCAGGTCGAGACCGAGACCGAGCCGACGCCGGCGCAAGCGGAGCCGACGCCACCGCTGCCGGTCCCGCCGCCGCCGGAGCCGCTGCCCACCCCGGCGCCGGCCCCGGCTGAACCGGTGTCCGCGCCGGCCCCTGTCCCCGCGCCGGCGCCTGTTCCTTCTCCGGCACCTGTTCCTGCGACCGCGCCGGTGCCCGCCCCGGCGCCTGTGCCTGCTCCAGCACCGGTGCCCGCGCCCGCGCCCGCGGCAGTGCCTGCTCCGGCTCCTGCGCCTGTCCCCGCTCCCGCCCCAGTGCCGGCGCCGCCGGCTCCGCCCGCACCGGCGCCCGCTCCCCCGGCACCCGCCCCGGCTCCTCCCGCGCCACCTGCGCCAACCGCACCTGCACCTGCTCCACCCGCTCCTGCGGCACCCGTGCAGCGGCTGCAGGCGCCAACGATCGACATCGCGGTGCCCGCCGGTTCCCCGGCGGCCGCGACGGCCACGCCGATCCTGGTCGCGCCGCCAGCCCCTGCGGTCCCACCGGCGCCGCGGCCGCCGCCGCTGATCCTGCCGGCGCCCGCCCCGGTC
>JACMQP010000365.1 GCA_014376915.1 Ramlibacter sp. | reverse complement strand
GAAGCGCGCATCGGCCAGGAAGACCCGCTCGAGGAAGACACCTCGCGGCTCGCATTGCCCAACGCACAGGAAGCCTGAACGATGCAGGGCAAGAAGCTTCCACCCGGCCTGCACCGCGACACGCTTGCAGTGCGCACGGCGCTGGCGCCCAGTCAGTACGGCGAGAACTCCGAGGCGCTGTACCTGACCAGCGGTTTCGTGCAGAGCGATTCGGAAACGATGGCCCACCGGTTTGCCAACCCGCAGGAAGGTTTCACCTACGGGCGCACCTCCAACCCCACCGTCACCAGCTTCGAACAGCGGCTGGCGGCGATGGAGGGCACCGAGGCGGCCATCGGCGCAGCGACCGGCATGGGCGCCATCCTGCTGCTGTGCATGGGCCTGCTCAAGACGGGCGACCACGTGATCTGCTCGCGCTCGGTGTTTGGCTCCACCATGAACCTGTTCGGCAAGGAGTTCGGCAAGTTCGGCGTCGAGACCAGCTTCGTCTCGCAGACCGACTTGGCCGAGTGGCGCGCGGCGGTGCGCCCCAACACGAAATTGCTGTTCGCCGAAACGCCGACCAATCCGCTCACCGAGGTCTGCGACATCGCCGCGCTGGCCGGCATCGCGCACGGCTCCGGCGCCCTGCTGGCGGTCGACAATTGCTTCTGCACGTCGGCGCTGCAACGACCGACCGAACTGGGCGCCGACCTGGTGATCCACTCGGGTACCAAGTACCTCGACGGCCAGGGCCGCGTGATGGCCGGCGCGATCTGCGGGCCATCGAAGCTGGTCGTCGACGTGTTCGGCCCGGTGGTGCGCACCGCCGGCATGACGCTGTCGCCGTTCAACGCCTGGGTCGTGCTCAAGGGGCTGGAAACGCTGGGCATCCGCATGCAGGCGCAATGCGCCAGTGCGCTCGTCTTCGCGCGCTGGCTGGAGCAGCAGCCGGCCGTGACGCGCGTGTACTACCCTGGCCTGGAATCGCATCCGCAGCATGCCCTGGCGATGCGCCAGCAAGCGGGGCAGGGCGGCGCCGTGGTCTCGTTCGACGTGCGCGGCGACACGCCGGAGGCGGCCCGCGCGAACGCCTTCCACGTGATCGACAGCACGCAGGTGCTGAGCATCGCCACCAACCTCGGCGACACCAAGACCATCATCACCCACCCCGCCACGACTTCGCACGGCCGCCTGACGGAGCAGCAGCGCCAGGCTGCCGGCATCGGCCAGGGGCTGATCCGGGTCGCAGTGGGGCTGGAACACATCGACGACATCAAGGCCGACCTGTTGCGCGGTCTGGGCACCCTGGCATGACGACAAAAATCCGGACCCGCTTCGCTCCCTCGCCGACGGGCTTTATCCACCTGGGCAACATTCGCTCGGCGCTGTATCCCTGGGCCTTCGCCCGCTCGCAGGGCGGTGACTTCATCCTGCGCATCGAGGACACGGACGAGGAGCGCTCTTCGCAGGCGTCGGTCGACGTGATCCTCGAAGGCATGCAGTGGCTGGCTCTCGATCCCGACGAAGGGCCGTTCTACCAGATGGAGCGGATGGACCGCTACAAGCAGGTGCTGGCGCAGATGCAGGCCGACGGCCTGGTCTATCCCTGCTACATGGGCATCGCCGAACTCGACGCACTGCGCGAGAAGCAGATGGCGAGCAAGGAAAAACCCCGCTACGACGGCACCTGGCGGCCGGAGCCGGGCAAGATGCTGCCGCCCGTTCCCGCGGGCGTGCAGCCCGTGCTGCGCTTCATGAATCCGGCCAGTGGCCTCGTGGCTTGGGACGACAGGGTCAAGGGCCGGATCGAGATCAGCAACGACGAACTCGACGACCTCGTCATCGCGCGGCCGGCTGCGAACGGCGAAGCGGTGGGCACGCCGACCTACAACTTCTGCGTGGTGGTCGACGACATCGACATGCGGATCACCCACGTGATCCGCGGAGACGACCACGTGAACAACACGCCGCGCCAGATCAACATCTTCCGCGCGCTCGGCAAGGAGCCGCCGGTCTATGCGCACCTGCCCACCGTGCTGAACGAGCTGGGCGAGAAAATGAGCAAGCGCAACGGCGCCAAGCCAGTGACGCAATACCGCGATGAAGGCTATCTGCCGGATGCCATGGTGAACTACCTGGCGCGCCTGGGCTGGTCGCACGGCGACGACGAGATCTTCAGCCGCGAACAGTTTCTGCAATGGTTCAGCCTCGACCACCTGGGCCGCAGCGCCGCGCAATTCGACGAAGCCAAGCTGCGCTGGGTCAACGCGCAGCATATGAAGGCGATGGCCGACGCCGAGCTGGCGGTGCTGGTGACGCACTTCCTGCGGCAGCGGGGCATCGCTGCCGACGCGCGGCTCGCTGCACTGTGCGGCCTGCTCAAGGACCGCTGCGACACGCTGGTGGCGTTGGCCGACTGGATCGCGAAGTTCCACCTGCCG
>JACMQP010000364.1 GCA_014376915.1 Ramlibacter sp. | reverse complement strand
GGCACCCTTCGCAGAACCCGCTGGCCGCGTCCATGCGGCAGATTGAAACGCACGGCGACGGCAGTGTTGCGCCGTCGCCCAGCAGGCGAACATCGCGCGCCCGTTCCGCGATCAGATCCGCGGTGGTCATACGCCCGCCGGGTCCTGCACAACATCGGCCACTGGCGCGCCGGTCAGCCGTTCCAGGTCTTGCGGCCGTAGCTTGAAGACGCCATGCGGATGGCCGGCAGCAGCCCAGATCTCGTCGAAGCGGAACAACTCGCGGTCGATGAGCGTCACCGGCGGCTGCGCGTGCGCCACCGGCGCGACGCCGCCGATCGAATAGCCGGTGCGCGCCTTCACGAACTCCGCGTCGGCGCGTCCGAGCTTGCCGCCCAGGCCGATCAGCGCCGCGACTTTTTTCTCGTCGACCCGCCGGTCGCCCGAGGTGACGACCAGCACTGCCGCGTCGTCTGCCCTGCGGCGGAAGATGATGCTCTTGGCGATCTGACCCACCGCGACGCCCAGCGCATCCGCCGCCTGTTGCGCCGTCCGCGCCGCGCCGTCCAGCATCACCGGCGCATGCGGATGCCCCTGCTCCTGCAGCAGCCGCGCCACGCGCCGTACGCCTTCGGGAAGAGCGTGAAGTTGGATTCCCGCCGGCGCGGGAATGACGGACCCGTTGCTCACCCAACCCGCTTGTTCAAAATCGCCGTCGCGGCGCGCGAGTTCGGCTTGCGCTTGAGGTAGTGGCTGATGTACGCACCGGCGTCGACCAGCTTGTCAAGGTCGATGCCGGTTTCGATGCCCATGCCGTGCAGCATGAAGACCACGTCCTCGGTGGCGACGTTGCCGGTCGCTCCCTTGGCATACGGGCAGCCGCCCAGGCCGGCGGACGACGTGTCGTACTGCCAGACGCCCAGTTCCAGGGCGGCCAGCGTATTGGCCAGCGCCTGGCCGTAGGTGTCGTGGAAATGGCCGGAGATGTCGTCGATGGCGTAGTGCTGCAGCGCCGCTTCCAGTGCGCGCTGGACTTTCAGCGGCGTGCCGATGCCGATGGTGTCGGCAACGCCGATGTGCTGGACGCCGATCTGTTGCATCAGGCGCGCCACCAGCTCGACCCGCTGCGGCGCGATCTCGCCTTCGTAGGGGCAGCCGACCGCGCACGAGATCGCGCCGCGCACGGAGATGCCTTTCTCACGGGCCGCCGCCACGACGGGCGCGAACCGCTCGATGCTCTCGGCGATCGAGCAGTTGATGTTGCGCTGGCTGAAGGCCTCGCTGGCGGCGCCGAACACCACGACCTCGTCCGGTCGGGATGCGACGGCCGCCTCGAAGCCCTTCATGTTGGGCGTCAGTACCGAATAGCGCACGCCGGGCTTGCGCTCGATCAGCGCCATCACCTCGGCGGCGTCGGCCATCTGCGGGACCCATTTGGGCGAGACGAAGCTGGTGACCTCGATCTCCGTCAGGCCGGCATCCTGCAGGCGATGCACCAGCCCGATCTTAATTTCGGCCGGGACCGGTTCTTTTTCGTTCTGCAGGCCGTCGCGCGGGCCCACATCGACGAGCTTGACCCTGGATGGAATGTTCATGATTGCGCCTCAGTATCCTCTCTGGATGTCGACCACACCGGCGACAGGCTCTCCGCGCTCCAGCGCCAGGATCTTGCCGGCAATCTGGGCCACGCTCTCGTCCCGCAGGGTGCGGGCCGAAGTGTGCGGCGTCACCGTGATTTTCGGATGGCCCCAGAACGGATGCTCGGGCGGCAGCGGCTCGGTTCGAAACACGTCCAGCGCGGCGCCGGCCAGGTGGCCGCTGTCGGTCAGCGCGATCAGGTCCTCGTCCACCAGGTGGGCGCCGCGCGCCACGTTGACGACGTAGCCGCCGGGCAGCAGCTTCGACAGGTTTTCGCGGTTCATGATGCCGGCCGTCCCGGGTGTGAGCGGCAGCAGGCAGACCAGCACCCGCGTCCCGCGCAGGAAGGCGTCGAACTGGGCCGCGCCGGCAAAGCATTCGACGCCCGGCAGCTCTTTGGCGCTGCGGCTCCAGCCGCGCACCGGGAACTCAAAATGCGCCAGCGCCCGGGCCACCCGCGCGCCGAGCACGCCCAGGCCCATGATGCCGACCGGGAAATCCTGGTGCTCGCGCGGCTTGCGGAAGGCCCAGCGGGCCTGCGCCTCCTCAAGCGCATAGGCATCGAGCTCGCGGAAATGCCGGATCACCGCATGGCTGACGAACTCGGCCATCTGCACCGCCATGCCGCCGTCGTCGATGCGCACCAGCACGGCGGCGGGCGGCAGCTTCAACTTGAGCAGCGCGTCGACGCCGGCGCCGATGTTGAAGATGCCCTTCAGCCCCGGCTGCTGGTCGAGGAACTGCTGGGGCGGCGCCCAGACCACCGCATGGTCCGCTGCTGGCGCGCCCGGCTGCCAGACCTCGATCTCCACTCCCGGCAAAGC
>JACMQP010000363.1 GCA_014376915.1 Ramlibacter sp. | reverse complement strand
TCCTGGCGCGCCTGCGGCTGCGCCGCGTCCGCGCCATGAAAGCCGCGCCAGACCCGCTCGACCGCCGCCTGATCGTCTTCCAGCAGCTCGTAGCTGGCCGGCAGTCCCAGCTGCTCCAACACGGCCAGCGGCGCGTTGCGCAGCAGCGCGGCGAACCAGCTGTGGAAGGTGCGGATCTGCACTGGCCGGCCGGCGTCCAGCAACCGCCGGTACAGCGCTTGCAGGGCGTCGACCTGTTGCGGCACGTCCTGGGCAGCGACGCCGCGCTCGGCCAGCGCCTGGGCCAGCCGCTCCGGTGGCGCCGTGGAAAATTCCTTCAGCCACTCGTGCAACCGCTG
This sequence comes from Ramlibacter sp., assembly GCA_014376915.1. The sequence goes on along the minus strand of JACMQP010000363.1, from coordinate 5,980 downwards.
GCGCATCTCGCCGGCGGCCTTTCTGGTGAAGGTGATCGCCAGGATCTCCTGCGGCTGCGCGCCTTCGAGCAGCGCGCGCAGGATGCGCGACACCAGCATCCAGGTCTTGCCTGCGCCGGCGCAGGCTTCCACGGCGACGCTGCGGCGTGGGTCGCAGGCGATCTCGTAGAACTGCTCGCGACTGATGCGCGCGCCGTTGCGCTCGTAGGCGAGACCCGTCATTTCCAGAAGTCCCGACGGCACAGGCCGCGTGCATTGCAGAAGTCGCAGCCCGTGCCCTCGCCCAGCGCCGCCAGCGGCTCGCCGCGCGCGATCCGCTCCATGTCGGCCAGCACACCGGCGACGAGCTGGTCCCGGGTTCGGGTGACGCCCTGGTGCAGCACCTGGCCAGTGCCGCTGCGATCGCCGACGTTCAGGTAGGCCGCTTCCAGGTGGTCGTCGTCCAGCAGCGCACCGTAGAAGGCGAGCTGCGTGTCCTCGCCGGTGATCCGGACGCGCCGCTTTGTCTTCTGCAGGTCCTCGGTCTTGTAATCGACGACCAGCCGTGTGCCGTCGGCCAGCCGGTCGATCCGGTCGATTCGTCCGACCAATGTCAAGGGGCCGACCGGCACCCGGTGCGAGGTCTCGGCGCTGACGAAGCCCGCGCCTGTCGCCTCGTGCTGCTCCAGCCATGCAAGGTAGCCGTCGCGCACCTGCGGCCAGGCGGCCGCGAACGGCAGGAATTCGCCGTCCTCGAGCCGCATGTCGCGGGTGACCTCGTCGGCGCAGATGTCCAGCAACCGGATGCGGGCCGGCCCCGGCGACTCGAAGCTGGCGTGCAGCGTCTCGTGAAAGGCCGCCAGTACCGCGTGCAACCAGTTGCCGAAGTCGCGTTTGTCGACTTCGGCGTCCAGTTCGTCCTGCTCCCGCAGCCCCAGCTGGCGCAGGGCGAAGAACCGGTACGGGCAGCGGCGCAGGTCCTCGTAGGCGCTGGCGGAAATCTCCGCGACCGGCAACGCCGCGCCGATCGCCTGCGGCGGCTCGGTCGGCGCCGGTTGCAGCTGGCGCAGCTGGCGCGGGTCGGCGCCTTCGGTGACGTCGTCCTCGAACTGGAGCGCCAGCACCAGCGGGCTCGGCAGCAGCGACTCGCCACTGTCGTCGCTGCCGCGCCAGAGCACGTCGCTGAACGGCGCCTGCAGGGCGCAGCGCCAGCCGGCGCGAACCTCCTGCTCCAGCTGCTCGCGCGATGGCAGGCCCAGCGCCTCGCGCTGCACCGGCGTCCAGGCGCCGGCCGGCTCGGGCGAGACCGCCAGCCGCACTTCGTCGCAACCGGGCAGCACCAGCGCCGCGAAGGGCCGTCCCAGCAACTGGTTGAACGGCAGGATCACGACTTCTTCCCTGCACCTGGCTTCCGGCACGAAGCTCGCGGCCTCCAGCGTGTCGTTGACCCAGGCGTTGAACCCTGCGGGATTGAAGCGGCGCGCCGCCTGCGGAAGCTGCTCGAATTCGCCCTGGGCCGCCGGCGCCAGGCGCAGCGCCGCGATCACCTTGTCGCCGGCAGCATCCCCTTCCAGCAAGGCCCACTGGCCGGTCGCCTGCAACAGCGCCCTGAGCGCCGACAGCCACTGCGGCAGGGGCTTGCTGCCCTGCATCGCCTGCTGCCATTGCCCGATCTGCGCCGCCAGCTGGTTCAGCGCGGGGCCTTCGCCGATGTCGCCAGGGCCAATACCGGACCAGTCGCGCAGGCCGGCGCGCCGTACCTTCCGCTCCAGCGCCAGCACCGTGTCCGTGGCCAGCGCGGGGGAATTTTTCAGCCAGTCGAGCACGGCGTCGCTCGATGCGTTCCAGGCGCAGGCCCGCAGCGCTGTCATCACGTGGGCGGCGGCGCGCGTCGTCGACAGCTTCCAGCCGGTCTCGTCGCGGATCGCCACGCCGCGCGCATCCAGCATGGCGCGGATCTGCCGCGTCAGCACGCGATCGATCGCGGCCAGCGCCACCGGCACCCGGCCAGCCTCGAGCTGGCGCATCACGCAGGCGGCCGCCTGTTCGGCCTCGTCGGCGGGATCGCTGGCGCGGTGCAGCACCACCCGCCCGGGCGCGGCCTCAACCGCCAGCGAAAGGACGACTGCCTTGGCGCCGGCCTGCGCCAGCAGCGCCTGCGCCAGCGGTTCGGCCTGGAACCCCTCGAGCACCACCAGCAGGTCCAGCGTGGCGGCGACATCCTGCTGCAGCAAGCCGTCGGCCGCATAGGACGACGCTGCGGCCCATTCGATGGCGATGCGGGCGACGGCCGCTTCGAGCGCCAGCACCGGGCCGTCGAAACCGGCAGACACCAGCGGCCGCGCCTTCGCCGCCCAGTCGGCGCGCAGCGACGGCAGCGCCGCGCCCGCGACCCCGGCGAGTTGCCAGGCAGCTGCCACCAGCCGGCCGGCCAGCAATTCGGCGTGCGCTTGCAGGCCGGCCCGCTGGAGCAGCGAATGCGCCGTCAGCAGGTCGCGGCCCATGTCGAAACTCAGGTCATCGCCCTCGGGCGCGAAGCCGTCGGCGGCGGCCCAGTTCATCGTGGTTTCGAAGCGCGGCGCGAAACCGCTTGGCGCCTGCGCCGCCCACAGCTTCGCCGCCACCGGCATCAACTGGGCGTAGGGAACCAGCACCACAGTGCGGGACGGATGGGCGGCGCGCTGGGCAATCAGCGCTCGCAGTGTCGGCATCAGCGAGCGCAGGACGGCCAGCGCCTCATGCTTTTGCGCTATCACATTCATAACGGGAAAGGGTGGATTCTGGCCCCGTGCGGGGACTTGGTTTCTGTCACAATTCCCTGACTGTAATGGCATAGCCCAGCGGTAGCGGCTACTCCATCCTCCCGCCCTTAAGGAATCCCACCATGGCCAGCGACCTGATCAAGCATGTCTCCGACAGTTCTTTCGAAGCCGACGTCCTGAAGGCCGACAAGCCTGTGCTGGTCGACTACTGGGCCGAGTGGTGCGGTCCCTGCAAGATGATCGCGCCGATCCTGGACGAGGTCTCGGGCACGTACAAGGACAAACTGCAGATCGCCAAGATGAACGTCGACGAGAACCGCGAAGTGCCGGCCAAGTTCGGCATCCGCGGCATCCCGACCCTGATGCTGTTCAAGAACGGCGAACTCGCCGCCACCAAGGTCGGCGCGATGAGCAAGGCGCAGTTGACGGCATTCATCGACCAGCAGCTGGCCGCCTGACGCCCCGCCAGCGCCCGCCACGCGGGCGTTGTTTTTCCTGCCATAATCTTTGCTGTTCACCGGTCGCCTTGCGGCGCCTGGTTCGAGTTCCCGGTTTGTGGGGCAGTTCTCGCCCCGCTCCAAACCTCCCCCATCCAACAAGAACTCCGCAAGGGGTACCTCCATGCACTTAAACGAACTCAAGGCACTTCACGTGTCTGAAGTCCTGAAGCAAGCCGAAGAGCTTGAGATCGAAAACACCGGCCGCATGCGCAAACAGGAACTGATGTTTGCGATCATCAAGAAGCGCGCCCGCGCCGGCGAACAGGTGTTCGCGGACGGCGTGCTGGAGATCCTGCCCGACGGCTTCGGCTTCCTGCGCAGCCCGGACACCAGCTACACCGCCAGTACGGACGACATCTACATCTCCCCCAGCCAGGTGCGGCGCTTCAACCTGCACACCGGCGATATGGTCGAAGGGGAGGTCAGGACGCCGAAGGACGGCGAGCGCTACTTCGCGCTGACCAAGCTGGACAAGGTCAATGACGGCCCGCCTGAGCAGAACAAGCACAAGGTGATGTTCGAGAACCTGACGCCGCTGTTTCCCAAGGAGCAGATGAAGCTCGAGCGCGACAACTACAAGGGCGAAGAGAACATCACCAGCCGCGTGATCGATATCATTGCCCCCATCGGCAAGGGCCAACGCGCCCTGCTGGTGGCGCCGCCCAAGAGCGGCAAGACGGTGATGATGCAGCACATCGCGCACGCCATCGCGGCCAACTATCCCGACAGCTACATGATGGTCCTGCTGGTGGACGAGCGGCCGGAAGAAGTGACCGAGATGCAGCGTTCGGTCAAGGCTGAAGTGATCGCCTCGACCTTCGACGAGCCGGCGGCCCGCCATGTGCACGTCGCGGAAATGGTGATCGAGCGCGCCAAGCGCCTGGTCGAATTGAAGAAGGACGTGGTGATCCTGTTGGACTCGATCACCCGCCTGGCCCGCGCCTACAACAACGTCGTGCCCTCTTCCGGCAAGGTGCTGACCGGCGGCGTGGACTCCAACGCGCTGCAGCGTCCCAAGCGCTTCCTGGGCGCGGCGCGCAACGTGGAAGAAGGCGGCTCGCTGACCATCATCGCCACGGCGCTGATTGACACCGGCAGCCGGATGGACGAAGTGATCTTCGAAGAGTTCAAGGGCACCGGCAACAGCGAAATCCACCTGGATCGCCGCCTGTACGAAAAGCGCGTGTTCCCCTCGATCCAGCTCAACCGCTCAGGCACCCGTCGCGAAGAACTGCTGCTGGCCCCCGAGATCCTGCAGAAAACCCGGATCCTGCGCCAGTTCATGTACAACATGGACGAGATCGAGGCGATGTATAATTTTCGGCTTACCTGCGGAAAGTAGCCCGGATCGTCCGGACCGGCTCCCGTACCTCAAGGAAAAATCATGGCCAAAGAAGGCATTCACCCCAATTACCGCGACGTGCTGTTCGTTGACCTGTCCAACGGCTTCAAGTTCGTGACCCGTTCCTGCGTCAATACCAAGGAAATGGGCAAGACCGACGACGGCAAGGAACTGCCGCTGTTCAAGCTGGACACGTCGAGCGAATCGCATCCGTTCTACACGGGCACCCAGAAGTCGGTCAACGACATGGGCGGCCGGGTCGACAAGTTCTTCAAGAAGTTCGGCAAGTCCGCCAGCGCCAAGGCCGAAGACGCCGCCAAGGCCGAAGCCGAAAAGACCGCTGCCAAGTAAGCAGCGCGTCGCGCACTCGATCAGGGGCAGCCCGGGCAACCGCGCTGCCCCTTTTCATTGGCGACACACAGGCCACCCATAATCCGTCCGCAGTGAACCAGCCGACTCCCGCCATCGTCGCCCAGAACGCCGTGCGCCGGTTGCCGCGCGCCGCCCTGCTGCTGTTTTGCCTGGCCTATGCGCTGCCGGGATTCTTCGGCCGGGCGCCGTGGAAAAACGCCGACATCGCCGCGTTCGGCTACATGGATGCACTGGCCTCCGGCTCGATGTCGTGGCTGGCGCCGCGGCTGCTGGGCCAGCCACCCGAGTTCGACGGTCTGCTGCCCTACTGGCTGGGCGCCTGGGCGATGCAACTCGCGCCGGCCTGGGTGGCACCCGATTTCGCTGCCCGCATTCCCTTCATGCTGCTGCTGGGCGTGGCCATGGCGGCCACCTGGTACAGCGTCTACTTCCTGGCCCGCAGTCCGCAGGCACAGCCGGTGGCGTTTGCCTTCGGCGGCGAAGCCTCGCCCGCCGACTATGCGCAGGCCATCGCCGATGGCGGCCTGCTGGCGCTGATCGCCACGCTCGGGCTGGCCCAGCTCTCGCACGAAACCCCGCCGGCGCTGGCCCAGCTGGGCTTCACGGCCCTGGCCATGTTCGGGATGGCCTCGATGCCGTACCGCGCGGCGCTGCCGAGCCTGGCGGTGCTGGCCGGCTTGGCCGGCCTAAGCCTTAGCGGCGCGCCCTGGATGGCCCTGTGCTTTGCGATCGGCGGCGTGTTCGCCACAGTGCTGGATCGCTCTTCCGATGCTGCCGCGCGCGCGCGCCGCTGGCAAAGCGCCGGCCAGATCGCGGCCGCCGCCGCTGTTGCCGGGCTGCTGGCCTGGAGCCTGGAGCTGTGGCACTGGCGCATCGGCATGGGCACGGTGGCCCGTGACTGGCCGGGCCTGGCACGGTTCCTGGTGTGGTTCGCCTGGCCGGCCACGCCGCTGGCGGTGTGGACCGTGTGGCGCTGGCGCCGTCAACTCAGTAGCCGCCATGTGGCACTGCCGCTGGGGTTCGTG
>JACMQP010000362.1 GCA_014376915.1 Ramlibacter sp. | reverse complement strand
TGGCTGCACCGGGGCGAGCACTTCTTCGACGACACGGCCGTCTTCAGCTGCGCCGGCGCACCGCTGTTCGGCCCCGACGGCCGCTGCGCCGGCATGCTGGACCTGACCGGCGTCGAAGTGCCCGAGCGGCCGGAGCTGAAGCATCTGGTGGCGCAGTGGGCCCGCAGCATCGAGAATTCGCTGGCGCTCGCGCAGCCGCATGCGCTGCTGCTGCGCCTGAACTGGCCGGGTTGCAGCCTGGGGGACGACGGCGACGCCCTGGTGGGCCTGGACGGCGACGGCAACGTCGTTGCGGTCAATACCGCCGCGCGCGAGATGGTGGCGCAGCTCGGGACGCCGCCAGCCACCGGCGCAACGGGCGGATCGCCGATCCACTCCAGCGAGCTGTTCGCGATGCCGTGGGAACTGTTGTTCGACGCCGCGCGCCGCGACCGGCCGGTGGAAGTGCCGCTGTGGTCCGGCCTGATCCTGCAGGTGCTGGCGCAAACGCCCGGCGCCTCCTCACCCGCCCTGCACCGAGCCGGCATCGACCGGCCGCGGCCGCTGCGCGACGTCGAGACCGCGCTCATCCGCCGCGCCGTGGACGAAGCGCATGGCAACGTGAAGGAAGCAGCGCAGGCGCTGGGCATCAGTCGCGCGACGGTGTACCGCAAACTGGGACGGAAATGAGCACGTGATGATTTCTTCGCCGGCGCTGCGTATCGAACTCGACGATCTTTCCAGGCCGCAAGTCCACGCCCTGTTGCAGGAACACCTGGCCAACATGCACCAACTGTCGCCACCGGAGAGCGTCCACGCGCTCGACCTGGCGAAGCTACGCCGGCCGGACATCACCTTCTGGACCGCGTGGGACGGCGCGCTGCTGCTCGGTTGCGGGGCGCTGCGGGAGCTTAGCCCGACACATGGCGAAGTGAAGTCGATGCGCACCCCGGACGCGCTGCGCGGCCGCGGCGCTGGCCGCGCCGTGATGGCGCACATCGTGGCGCAAGCCAGGGAGCGCGGCTACCGGCGTCTCAGTCTGGAAACCGGTCCGCAGGAGACGTTCCAGCCAGCGCAGAACCTCTATCGCAGCTTCGGATTCACCACCTGCGGCCGCTTTGCCGATTACGTGGACGACCCACACAGCGTCTTCATGACGCTGGCGCTTGCGGCCGATCCTTCGACCCCGCCGGCCTGAGACCGAGACTCGCCGAAGGCGCGAGCGCGGCTGCGGAACTCCCGTGCGGGTCCGGCCGGTCTAAAACCTCTCGGCCGATATAAACCAGTGCTTGCCGGGTTTGCAGGCTGCATTTATAACAGTGGCGTCACCCAGAAAAACCCCGCAAAACAAGGCCGGTCGAACCTTTCAGGAGGATGGAATGCCCAGATTGATCCGTAGCCGCCAGCCTATGACGCAGCCGGGTTTGTCGAACAAACCCGGCACGGTGCGGCAGACATTACGTTCGACTGCAACTTAGTGATGCTTTTGCTCGGTTGACATTCGTATCCCATGGGCTACACTGTGGGTATGCGCGTGCAGATGACCGAGGTGTACCGGGATTGGATCAGCTCGCTTAAAGACCGCATGGGACGCGCGCGCGTGCAGGTTCGTGTGGATCGGCTGGTGCATGGAAATCCAGGGAAGCATCGGGTCTTGACCGACGGCGTGTGCGAACTGAAGGTGGATTTCGGGCCTGGGTACCGGGTGTACTACATGGAGCGCGCCGGTGTTTTGATCGTGCTTCTTGCCGGTGGCGACAAGTCCTCGCAGCGGCAAGACATCAAAACCGCAGTTTGGTTGGCTAAGGGACTTTAGGAGCAGTGGTTATGGTCAAGGCAGCATCAAAGCCAAAAGCAGGCGTGAAAGCCCGGACAAAGACCGTTGCGTATGACGTGGCGGAGCAACTCCGAACTCCTGAGGAAGTGGCCGCATACCTGGATGCCTGGCTTGAAGAGGCGCCCGAAGACGCCGGGGGCATTGCTCGCGCGCTGGGCGACATTGCTCGCGCCAAGGGAATGACACAGGTTGCGCGCGATGCGGGCCTGAGTCGAGAGAGCCTGTACAAGGCCCTCGGCGAGAACGGCAACCCGAGTTTCGCGACCGTGCTTAAAGTAGCTAGAGCGATCGGTGTCAAGTTTCATGCCGAGGCTGCCTGAGTTGAAGTCGAACAAGTCGATCGACACGGACGTCCTATCGGCGGGCCTCGCCCGCCTACCGGCCGCCGGTCATCTCCGACGTTGAGGTTGTGCAAAAACCCTCCACCAGCGATCAGGGGCGAGGTTCAGGCACTGACCTTGCATGTGCTGTGCATGCCCCGCTACAAACCCGTTCACCGCGATCCGCTGCTGCTGCCAGTGGTGCTGGCCGATCA
>JACMQP010000361.1 GCA_014376915.1 Ramlibacter sp. | reverse complement strand
TTGTAGCTGGCGACGCTGTCGATCGGCCAGGCGCGGGTCAGCAGGCTGCCCTCGTCGGCATTGCTGCCGACCAGCAGCGGCATCGCGTGCAGCCGGTGAGCCTTGAACACCTGGCGTTCGTCCTCGGGCAGCAGCCAGCCGTCGCGGATCGGCCGCAGCAGGCGCGGCGTCGTCAGGCCGCGAACCCTGGGCGACAACAGCGAAGTGTTCTCGAAGAGGGCCTGGGCCGGCAGCGCGCGCAGCGCATCGATGTCGTCGCCCAGCGCCGTGCCGGCCTGTTCGGCCTCGGCCAGCGTGGCCAGCGGTCGGGCCGCGCCGGCGCTCTGCAGGATCGCCTGCTGGAACAATCCCTTGCCCATGGGCGAAGCGAGCAGCAGCGAGATCGAGGCCGAACCGGCGGAGACGCCGAAGGCCGTGACCCGCTGCGGATCGCCACCGAAGGCCACGATGTTGCGCTGGACCCAGTGCAACGCCGCGATCTGGTCCAACAAGCCGTAGTTGCCGGACACGTGATTCGGTGACTCACGGCTCAATCCCGGATGCGCGAGAAAACCGAACAGGCCGGCGCGGTAGTTGAAGCCCACCACCACCACGTTGCGGTGCGCCATCAGCGCGCCGTCGCTGAGCAGGTCTGATCCGCTGCCGCCGACGAACCCGCCGCCATGGATCCACACCATCACCGGCAGCGAACCCGGTGCCGCTCCGTCCGGCGTCCACACATTCAGGTACAGGCAGTCCTCGCTCTGTGCCGGAGCGCGCAGCCGGGGATTGGGCGTTTGTGGGAGGTCGGGGCCGAAGTCGAGCGCGGGCCGCACATTCTTCCAGGGCGCGGCCGGCTGCGGGGGCTTCCAGCGCAGCGGACCGACCGGCGGCGCGGCGTAAGGAATTCCCTTGAACACGTTGACGGCCTTGCCGCGGCGCAGCGGCAGCGTCGCGCCCTGGACGGCGCCCTCGCTCGTCGTCACGACGACCTGGGCGGGGGGCGCTTCACCGGGGGTGGATTCGGTATCTTGTTGCGGCATGTTTGTGTCCTGGATTCTCAGCGCCGTCCCGGCGACGGCATGGGGGGGGCGGCAGCCAGGGACCGGCGGTGCTGCGCATGGCGCTGATGCGGGCCCGGACCATTGCCGTGCGATCGGCTTGTCCTTGCCTGTCGGTCGTCCCACTGGCCCGTGCTGAAGGCATCTTGTGGCTGGAGTCTACCGACGCGCCGTGCCGATGCCGCCCGAGCGCAGCGCGTTGGGGATGCTCTGGCCGCATCGCGCATCGCGTATCGGTCCCGGGGCCGCATGTCCAGGAACGCGGCTTGCTCGCGCTGCCGCACACTGAAGTGCCAGGCGGCGATGGCCAGTTGACGCGCGGCTAAAGCCCGGAATAGCCGGTGCTGGGCACGCTGCACGGCTCGATGGCGTGCTCGCGGCTCCAGCGGCCGTCGGCCTGCTTTTCCACCGAGATGTTGAGCGTTGAGTGCTCGCCTTCCAGCAGTGCCGAGAAGGTCGCGTAGATGGTCTCGTGGCCGCGGTCCGGCAGCACGTAGGCGTAGTCGAAGCGGAACTGGCCCAGCGCCAGCGACTCGCGGTACGAGAACACCTGTGCGGCG
>JACMQP010000360.1 GCA_014376915.1 Ramlibacter sp. | reverse complement strand
GCGCGGGCGCAGGGCGTCGTCGATGGACGGGAATTTCAGCAACTGGCCGCGCACCTCAGGGCGCTCGACCACCACGCGGGCGGTTCGCACGCCGCGCTGGGACAACTGGTCCAACTGCTCATTGGCCTCCGCCTCGGTCTTGTAGCCACCCAGCGACAGCCCCGGATCCAGCGACGGATTGAGCACCGCCTGGAACGACACGCCGAGGTAGCGCAGTTCGGCCTTTTTCTTGTTCACGGCGTCGACGGTCGGATACTTGCCCATGTAGACGATCCATCGCGCCGGCTCCACCGTGGACTCCAGCGTCCACGAGCCGGCCGGCAGGGCAGCGAGGCTGGACCGCAGCGGGGCGGCCTGCGCGTCCTCGAACGGCCCGGCCTGCAGGCAATCAGCGGGCTTCGGCGCGGCAGCGGCCGCCTCGACGGGCCTGACCTCGTCGGCGGACAGGATCCGCACTGCCTCGGGCCGGATCTGCTGCGCCAGGCGCTGCGGCTCGGACTGCTGCGCCGGCGCCACACCCCACGCAGCCAGCAGCCCCTGTGCCCATGCGAAATAGGCGCCATTGGCGAGCAGCAGCAACAGGACGATCAGGCGCAACAAGATGGGGGATTCAGGCGGGCCGCACGCTGACTTCGGAACTGGTGACCGCGTGCATGCCGTGCGCAGTATGCACCAGCAAGGCGCCGCTTTCGCTGGCCCCGTGGGCCGTTCCGGCGGTGCCGTCGCTGAGCGTGACCAACCGCTCCCGGAGCGCGTCGCGGGCGTTGAAACGGGCCTGGAACGGCGCGAAACCGAAGCTCTCGAAAGCCTGCAGCGTCCGCACCAGCGGCGCGGCAATCCGCAGGAGCGCCTGGCCGGCGTCGATCCCCGGCATCAGTTCCTGCAGCGCGGCGGGCGGCGTGGAGAGCCCCGTACCGGACCGCGGAGCGAGATTGATGCCGACGCCGATCACGGCATAGCGGGCGGCCGCGCCGGCATCAGTCGCGGAACTGGCGGTTTCGATCAGGATCCCGCCGAGCTTGCGATCCCCGAGCCACAGGTCATTGGGCCACTTGAGCTGGACGTCCGGATGCAGCGCCTCTGCCAGGCAGACCCCGACGGCCAGCGACAGACCGGCCCAGTCCGACGGTTGCAGCAGCAGCCCCAGCGAAAAGGTCAGCGAGTCGCCGGCCTGGCTTTGCCACTGGCGCCCCAGCCGGCCGCGGCCGGCCGTCTGCTGCCCGGCAACCAGCAACACCGGCTCGGCGTGGCCCGCGCGCGCGCGCCGCATCAGCTCGCTGTTGGTCGAATCGACCTGCGGCAGCACTTCGACCGTGAAGCCGGGCAGGAACGGCTCGATCGCCTGCCAAGTTTGTTCGGCGACGCCGTTCATGACGAATGCCAGATGTCATCCCCTCACTAGCGGCGCTTGGGCGCCAGCAGCGTGCCGCGGCAGCTCCTGGCGCCGCACCAGCAGGGGTATTCGGCCTTGAGCTTGGGCGTGTAGCGCTCGTCGATGATCAGGCCGTAATCGTAATTGAGCTCCTCGCCGGCCTTGATGTTGCGCAGGGCTTTGATGAAGATCCGGCCCTCTTCCTCGTCGGCCTCGCTGTTGGGGTTGCAGGAATGGTTGATCCAGCGCGAAGAGTTGCCCCCATGCTTGGCGTCGATGACCCTTTTTTCGTCCACGTGGAAGTAAAAGGTATGGTTCGGGTCTTTCGGGTCGTGCGGGTGGCGGCGCTGGGCCTCCTTCCAGGTAATCACCTCGCCGACGTATTCGATGATGGTTTCACCTTCAGCAATGTCCTGCACCGCGAAGACTCCCTTGCCGTGGACGCCCGAAAGCCGGGTCTGGATCCGGCGGTTAGGTGAGTTGGCTCCCCCGGTCGGCTTCGCCGCCCTGGCCCTTGAGGGGGCGCTCGCGCCTTGGGACGGCCCGGCGGCGCGGGTGACTGCTTTTGCGGACATGAAACGAAAACCTGTTAAGTTGAATATGCACACATGCGCGTACACGCGCGAGGAAGCCGAGATTGTAAGGAGGCGCACCGTCTCCTATATAAAGCGGCGTATTGAAGATTGGCAAAGACAGACATGACCAAGACCCTGGTGATTGCGGAAAAGCCGTCGGTGGCGCAGGACATCGTGCGCGCGCTCACGCCGGACGCCGGCAAGTTCGAGAAGCACGACGAGTTCTTCGAGAGCGACAAGTACATCGTGACCAGCGCCGTCGGCCACCTGGTGGAGATCCAGGCGCCAGAAGAGTTCGACGTCAAGCGCGGCAAGTGGAGCTTCGCCCACCTGCCGGTGATTCCGCCCTACTTCGACCTGAAGCCGGTGGACAAGACCAAGACCCGGCTCAACGCGGTGATCAAGCAGGCCAAGCGCAAGGACGTGACCAACATCGTCAATGCCTGCGACGCCGGCCGCGAGGGCGAGCTGATCTTCCGGCTGATCGAGCAGTACGCCGGCGGCAACAAGGGCGGCAAGTTCGTGCCGCTGGGCAAGCCGGT
>JACMQP010000359.1 GCA_014376915.1 Ramlibacter sp. | reverse complement strand
GGATCGCTGACTTCCACCAAGCTCAAAGTCACCGGTATCGACCTGTTCTCATGCGGCGATTTCATGGGCGAGTCGTCGCAGCGCCCCGGGGACCCGGGCACCGAAGTCATCGTCTTGTCGGATCCTTTCGCCGGCGTCTACAAGAAACTGGTGATCAAGGACGACAAGCTGGTCGGCGCCTGCCTGTACGGCGACACGGTGGACGGCAGCTGGTACTTCAAGCTGCTGCGCGACGGCCGCAGCGTCAGCGACATCCGCGACAAGCTGATGTTCGGCGAATCGAGCATCGGCGACGTCGGCCACGAGGGCCACACCAAAGCGGCGTCGATGCGCGACAGCGCCGAGGTCTGCGGCTGCAACGGCGTGACCAAGGGCACCATCTGCAAGGCGATCAAGGAAAAGGGCCTGTTCACGCTGGAGGAAGTGAGGAAGCACACCAAGGCCAGCGCCTCGTGCGGCTCCTGCACCGGCCTGGTGGAACAGATCCTGATGTTCACCGCCGGCGGCGACTACTCCTTGGCGCCGAAGAAGAAGGCGATGTGCGGCTGCACCGAGCACAGCCACCAGGAAGTGCGCAACACCGTCAGGGAGCTGCACCTGCTGGCAATCGCCGACGTGTACAAGACCATGGAATGGCGCACGCCCAACGGCTGCGCGTCATGCCGGCCGGCGATCAACTACTACCTGCTGTCCACCTGGCCGAAGGAGGCCAAGGACGATCCGCAGAGCCGCTACATCAACGAACGCAGCCACGCCAACATCCAGAAGGACGGCACCTATTCCGTCATTCCGCGAATGTGGGGCGGCGAGACCACCGCCAGCGAGCTGCGGCGCATTGCCGACGCGGTGGACAAATACAAGATTCCGACGGTGAAGGTCACCGGCGGCCAGCGCATCGATTTGCTGGGCGTGAAAAAAGAAGACCTGCAGAACGTCTGGAAGGACATCGGCATGCCTTCCGGCCACGCCTATGCCAAGGCGCTGCGCACGGTGAAGACCTGCGTCGGCAGCGAATGGTGCCGCTTCGGCACCCAGGACTCGACCCAGATGGGCAAGGACCTGGAGCGGGCGCTGTGGCGGATGTACGCGCCGCACAAGGTCAAGCTGGCGGTCTCCGGCTGTCCGCGCAACTGCGCGGAAGCGGGGATCAAGGACGTGGGCGTGATCGGGGTGGATTCGGGGTGGGAGATCTACGTCGCCGGCAACGGCGGCATCAAGACCGAGGTCGCGCACTTCTTCTGCAAGCTCACGACCGCCGCCGAAGTGCTGGAGTACAGCGGCGCCTTCCTGCAGCTCTACCGCGAGGAGGGCTTTTACCTGGAGCGCACGCTGCATTACGTCAACCGCGTCGGCCTCGACTACGTCAAGAAGAAAATCCTTGAAGACCACGAGTTGCGCAAGGCGCTCTGGGAGCGGCTGCAGTTCGCGCTGGACGGCGAGCCGGATCCCTGGTTCGAACACGAAAAGGCCTCCGTCGATACGCGCCAGTTCAGCAAGCTGGCGCTGGCGGAGCAGCTGGCATGAAGATCAACGATTGGACCGTCGTCTGCCGCGTCGACGACATCCCGGTGCTTGGATCGCGCCGCGTCGCACGGCCGCTGGGAATGGACGTCGCAGTGTTTCGCAACGACCAGGACCAGGTGTTCGCCGTGCTGGACCGCTGCCCGCACAAGGGCGGCCCGCTGTCGCAGGGCATCGTGTTCGGCACCAGCGTGGCCTGTCCGCTGCACAACTGGACCATCGGGCTGGCCGACGGTTGCGCCAGCGCACCCGACGAAGGCTGCGTGCCGACGTTCGACTGCAAGGTGGAGGCTGGAAAGGTGCTGCTGGACCCGGTGCAGCTTGCGACCCATGCCATCGACTGACACGCGTTCGACCTGCCCTTACTGCGGCGTCGGCTGCGGCGTGATCATCGAATCCAGCGGTGACCAGATCACCGGCGTGCGCGGCGATCCGGACCATCCGGCCAATTTCGGCCGCCTGTGCACCAAGGGCTCCACGCTGCACCTCACGGCCTCGGCGCCGGTGACGCTGCAGGCCCGGCTGCTGCACCCGATGCGGCGCGAGCAGCGCGGCGAGCGGCCAAAACGCATGGGCTGGGATGCGGCGCTGGACCTCGCCACCGAGCGCTTCACGCAGATCATCCGCGACCACGGGCCCGACGCGGTCGGCTTCTACATCTCCGGCCAGCTGCTGACCGAGGACTACTACGTCTTCAACAAGCTGGCCAAGGGATTGATCGGCACCAACAATGTCGACACCAACTCGCGCCTTTGCATGAGCAGCGCGGTCGCCGGCTACAAGCTGACGCTCGGCGCCGACGCGCCGCCCACCTGCTACGACGACGTCCGCCACGCGGGCTGCATCTTCATCGTCGGCAGCAACACGGCCTTCACCCATCCGATCCTGTTTCGCCGGATCGAAGACGCGAAGGCCGCCAATCCGGCGCTGAAGATCATCTTCTGCGACCCGCGCAGGACCGACACCGCCGGCATCGCCGACCTGTACCTGCCAGTGCAGCCCGGCACCGACGTGATGCTGTTCAACGGCCTGCTGCACATCATGCTGTGGGAAGGCTGGACCCGGCCCGACTACATCGCCGCTCACACGACCGGCCTCGACGAGTTGAAAGCGACGGTGCGCGATTGCACGCCCGACCTGGTCGCGCAGGTCTGCGGCATCCGCAGGGAGGACCTGTTCACGGCGGCGAAGTGGTTCGCCACATCTCCCGCCACGCTCAGCCTGTATTGCCAGGGCCTGAACCAGTCCACCAGCGGCACGGCCAAGAACGCAGCGCTGATCAACCTGCACCTGGCGACGGCGCAGATCGGAAAGCCCGGCGCCGGTCCCTTCTCGCTCACCGGCCAGCCCAATGCGATGGGCGGCCGCGAAGTGGGCGGCCTGGCCAACCTGCTGTCGGCCCACCGCGACCTGGCCAATCCGCAGCATCGCGCCGAAGTGGCTGCGCTGTGGGGCGTGCCCACGGTGCCCGCGAAGCCCGGCAAGACCGCGGTGGAGATGTTCCAGGCCGCCGCCGATGGCGAGATCAAGGCGCTGTGGATCGCCTGCACCAACCCCGCCCAATCGATGCCCGACCAGCTCACTGTCCGGCGGGCGCTGGAGCGCGCCGAGTTCGTCGTGGTGCAGGAGGCGTTCTCCACCACGTCCACCTGCGATTACGCCGACCTGCTGCTGCCGGCGACGACCTGGGGCGAGAAGAGCGGCACCGTGACCAACAGCGAGCGCCGCATCAGCCGCGTGCGGCCGGCGGTGGCCGGGCCTGGCGAAACCCGGCACGACTGGGCGATCGCGGTGGAGTTCGCCAAACGCATGCAGGCGCGCCTGCGACCAGGGCTGTCGACGCTGTTCCCATATTCCTTGTCGGACCCCGAGGGCGGCGTCGAAGCCATCTGGAACGAGCACCGGGAATCGACGCGCGGGCGGGACCTGGACATCACCGGCATGAGCTACGCGCTGCTGGAGCACTCGCCATTGCAGTGGCCGATGCCCGCTGGCCAGTCGGCGGGCAAGGTCCGCCTCTACGAAGACGGCGTCTTCCCCACCCCCGACGGCAGGGCCCGTTTCGCCAACACCGTCTACCAGCCGGTGGCGGAGCCGCGCGAATCGCGCTACCCGTTCTCGCTGACCACCGGCCGGCTGCGCGACCAGTGGCACGGCATGAGCCGCACCGGCACGCTGGGCCGGCTGTTCGGCCACGTCGCCGAGCCTTCGGTGCAGATGAACCCGCAGGACATGTCGCGCCGCGGCCTCGCCGCGGGCGGCCTGGTGCACGTCACCAGCAAGCGCGGCTCGATCGTGGTGCCGGTGGCGGCGAGCGAGGAGATCGGCCTGGGCCAGGCCTTCATCGCGATGCACTGGGGCGGCGAATACCTGGGCGGCTGCTCCAGCACCGGGCAGCGGCTGGCAGGCGTCAACGCGCTCACCACGTCCGCCTACTGCCTGAGCTCGAAGCAGCCCGAACTCAAGCACGCGGCGGTGAAGATCCTCAAGGCAGACCTGCCCTGGTCGCTGCTGGCCGTGGCCTGGCTGCCGCAGGACCAGGCGCTGGCCGCGCGCGAGCAGTTGCGCGAGGTGATGGAACTGTTCCCCTTCGCGTCGTGCGTGCCGTTCTCCAACAGCGTGCTGCTGGCGCAGGCGGCCGAGCGGTCCCGCACCGGCGTCGTGCTGCGCGCCGCGGGCGACGAAGCACCGGGGCCCGAGTTGCTGGCCCGGATTGAGGCACTGCTGGGGCTGACGGGAGTCGAGGTGCTGCGCTATGCCGATCCACGGCGCGGCCAGCGCCGCACCATGCGGCTGGCCCGCCATGGCGACAACACGCACCTGGAAGCCTTCCTGCTGGCCGGCGACACCAGCGCCCAGGCCTGGATCCGCACCCTGCTGCAGGACGAACTACCGGCCCAGGCCTATGGCCGGCTGCTGCTGTCACCGGGCGCCAGGCCGCCGGTGGCGGTGCGGTCGCGCGGCCAGCTGGTCTGCACCTGCTTCAACGTCACCGACCGCGAGATCGCCGAGGAGCTGGCCACACGCGAGGGCGACGACACCACCCGGCTCGCCGGCCTGCAAGCCGCGCTGCAATGCGGCACCAACTGCGGCTCCTGCATCCCGGAACTCAAGCGCATGGTGCGCGCGAGTGAGCCCGAAGCGCTGTCACTGCGGGCCTGACCCCGGATCTCGGGTTCCGGGGCATGCCGCGCATGCCAGACACGCGTCATTCGCTTTATAGCCAACAGTTGGCAAGGCTCTGGGAGAATCCTGCGATGAGCATCAGCCAGTACATCAAGGAAATCGGCCGCGGGCAGCGGGGCGCGCGGCCGCTGGACCGCGCGCAGGCGACCGACCTGATGGGCCAGGTGCTGGATGGAACCATCACCGACCTCGAGCTGGGCGCCTTCTGCCTGGCGATGCGGATCAAGGGCGAAACGCCGGAAGAAATGGCGGGGTTCCTGGATGCGGCGCACGCCCGCATGAAGCTGGTGCCGGCCGGCCGGCGGCCGCTGGTGGTGCTCCCGAGCTACAACGGCGCGCGCCGCCTGCCCGTGCTCACACCGCTGCTGGCGCTGCTGGTGGCGCGGCGCGGCCTGCCGGTGCTGCTGCACGGCACCGCGACCGAGGACAGCCGCGTGACTGTGCCGCAGGTGCTGGCGGCGCTGGACCATCCGCCCCTGACCACGATCCGCGCGCTGGCCGACGGCGAGGCCGCCTACGCGCCACTCGAATTGCTCAGTCCCGCACTCAAGCGCCTGCTCGACGTCCGGCGCGCAGTCGGCCTGCGCAACTCGGGCCACAGCATGGTGAAGCTGATGAACCCATCGGCCAGCGCGGCCGTCATCGTCAGCAGCTATACCCACCGCGAATACGCCGAGTCGATGTCGGCCGTATTCCAGTTGCAAGGCGCGACCGCGCTGCTGCTGCGCGGGACCGAAGGCGAGGCCGTGGCCGACGCCCGCCGGCTGCCGCAGATGGACGGCTTCATCCGGGGTCGCCATGTGGCGCTG
>JACMQP010000358.1 GCA_014376915.1 Ramlibacter sp. | reverse complement strand
GCGCCGCCGACGACCTGGCCAACGCGCAGTCGACCTTCATGCTGGAAATGACCGAGGCGGCACAGATCCTGCACCACGCGACGGCGCAGAGCCTGGTGCTGATGGACGAGATCGGCCGCGGCACCTCCACCTTCGGTGGCCTGGCTCCTGCTTCCGGCATTGCAGCGCACCTGCACGACAAATGCCAGGCCTACACCTTGTTCGCAACGCACTACTTCGAGCTGACCGGTTTCCCGGCGAAGCACCACTGCGCCGTGAACATGCACGTGAGCGCCGCCGAGTCGGGCGCGGACATCGTGTTCCTGCACGAGATCCAGCCCGGCCCCGCCAGCCGCAGCTACGGCATCCAGGTGGCCCGGCTGGCCGGCATGCCGGTGGCGGTGGTGAACCACGCCCGCCACGCACTGGCGGCGCTGGAAACCCAGCAGGAACAGAGTCGCGAGCAGGTAGACTTGTTCGCACCGCCGCCGCTGCCCGAAACGCCCGCGCACAGCGCCGTTGAAGCGGCTATCGCGTCGCTCGACCCCGATGCGCTCAGCCCCCGTGAGGCCCTGGACGCCCTGTACCGATTGAAGAAGATGGGAGAGAAGAAATGACCTACGGCGTCGGCATCAAGCTCAATGCGGGCCTGGTGTTCCTGTCGGACTCCCGCACCAACGCAGGCGTCGACAACATCAGCACCTTTCGCAAGATGATCGTCTACGAGAAACCCGGCGATCGCTTCATGGTGCTGCTGTCGTCCGGCAACCTGAGCATCTCGCAGTCGGTGCGCGAGATCCTGCAGGTTGAGCAGCTTCAGGAGACCGAGAAGAGCGAGCCCATCACGATCTGGAATGCAAACAGCATGTTCGACGCCACGCGGGTGCTCGGGCAGGCCGTGCGTCACGTCCACGACCGCGATGCCGAGTCGCTGAAGTATTCCGGCGTCGAGTTCAACGTCTCGCTGATCTTCGGCGGCCAGATCCGCGGTGAGCCGATGCGCCTGTTCCACGTCTATTCGGCCGGCAATTTCATCGAGGCGACAGCGGAGACGCCGTACTTCCAGATCGGTGAGTCCAAGTACGGCAAGCCGGTGCTGGACCGCGTGATCACCCCCGACACGCCGCTGGACGAGGCGGCGAAGTGTGCGCTGGTGTCGATGGATTCGACCATGAAGTCAAATCTGTCGGTCGGCCCGCCGCTGGACCTGGTGGTGTACGAGGCGAACCGCTTCGAGACCGACAAGATCGTCTGCCTGGAAATGAACAACCCGTACTACCGGATGCTGCACACGTCCTGGGGCGAGAAGCTGCGCGACGTGTTCGACAGCCTGGAAGACCCGGTCTGGGACGATGCCCACACCGACACGCCGCTGAAGGTCGCGAGCGCGCGCAGCAAGCCGCTCAAAAAGATCTCGCGGCCGGAAGAAAGGTTGATTTGATGACGGCCACGGGGATGGCGAAGTGCGCGCACGGATGACGGGCTGCTGATGTCTCTGATCGTCTTCTCGCACGGCAACAGCTTTCCTGCCGCCACCTACAACGTCCTGTTCAAGAACCTGCGCTCGCG
>JACMQP010000357.1 GCA_014376915.1 Ramlibacter sp. | reverse complement strand
TGCCGACACGCTGCTGCACTACGTCGACAAGGACGCGAAGGCGCCGGACCAGGTGGCGTTGCTGACGCGGGAAGGCTGCGAGTTCTGCGCCAAGGCCAGGCAGCAATTGAAGAACGCCGGCGTCGAATTCGCCGACGTCAACCTGCCGCACGCGCTGCGCACCCGGGCGCTCGGCGCGATCGCCAAGGCCCGCACCGTGCCGCAGCTGTTCGTCAACGGCGAGCTGATCGGCGGCGGCGATGCGGTCGAGAGCTGGGTGAAGAAGCGCAAGCAGACTTGAGCGTCACGCGTTGACCGCATCGGGGCCGGTAAGCGGCCCCATGTGCGGCAACTGCTCCAACTCCAGCCTCCGGTCGTCAGTCCGCCGGGCGGCTGCCGCTGCAGAGCAGCAGCTCGTTGGGTCCCTGCCAGCCCTGGGCCCCGGCAAACTTCTCCAGCTGGTCGGCCATGTCGGCCCACGCCGACGCCTGGGCGCCTGGGGACAACGGCGCCAGAATCTGCATGACCGGCGAGCCCGCGGAGCGGATGAAATCCAGGTAATGCGCGCTGGTGGGCAGGCGGAACGGGGCGGCCATCGGGCGCACCTCGATGCCGATGAACCCGGCGGCGGCGAACAACTCTGCCAGCAGCCCCGGCTGGCCCAGGCTGAACAGGTTGCCCGGCTCGAAGGGCGACGGTGGCGCCAGGCAGGCGTGGCGGCAGGCGGTCGCCATCAGGATGGCAACGCAGGGGTTGGTCTGCGGCGTCGAGAACACCACTCCGGCGAACCGGCCGCCAGGCTTGAGCGCATCGGCGATGCCGGTCAGTGCCGTGAGCGGCGCGCTGCAGAACATCAGGCCCAGCCGGCAGACCGCCGCGTCGAAGTTGGCGCCTTCCAGGCCGAGCACCTGCGCGTCGGCGACGCGGGTCTGCACGTTGTCCACGCCTGCGGCACGCAGGTTGCTCGCGGCCAGCGCCAGGATCCGGTTGGAGATGTCGGTCGCCAGCACCTGGCCATGCGGTCCCACGCGTTGCGCGATGTCCAGCGTCTGGCCCCCGGCCCCGGCGGCGACGTCCAGCACGCGGGAGCCGGGCGCGATGCCCGCCGCATCCAGCATCGCCGGCGTCACATCGGCGAGCCACGCGTTGATCAGGGCCGAGTTGCGGCTCCAGCCCTCGGCGGCCTGGTCCCAGGCGTGTCCGAGGTTGCTGAGCGGTTGAATCGTCGATGGCGTCATGCGTCGGCCCGGATGTTGCCGCTGCGGATGACCGGCTCCCAGTACCGCTGTTCGGCAACGATGCGGGCCGCCAGCACGGACGGCGTGCTGGCGACGGCGACCATGCCGGACTCGGCGAACGCGGCAACCAGCGCCGGTTGCGCGATGGCTGCCCCCAGCGTGCGTGACGCGCTTTCCACCGCGGCCGGCGAGACCCGCCCCGACATGAAGAACGCAAACCATTCACGCACGACGAGGTCCCGGTAGCCCTGTTCGACCAGCGAAGCGACGTCGGGCAGGTAGCTGCTGCGCTGGGTTCCCGAGGTCGCCAGAACGCGCAGCCGACCGGCGGCGCGGTGCTGGCGCAGCAAGCCCTCGGGCAACACCAGCACTGCGATCTGCCCTCCAAGCAGCGCCACCAGCGCGGGCGGCCCGCCCGCATACACGACGTGCTGCCAGTCGACGCCCGCGGCGCGAAACAGCATCGCTTCGAGCAGGTGCGGCAGCGTGCCTGTGCCGGGCGATCCGACATTGGCCAGGCCGGGATTGCGGCGCATCCAGTCGACCAGCTCCTGCACGTTGGTCACCGTCGGCGGCACGGCGGGGCCGACCGCCAGCCCCAGCGTCATCTCGCCGGCCAGCGACACCGGCCGCAGGTCGAGCGCCGGGTCATAACCCAGCTTCGTGTAGAGCGAGGGGTAGACCGTCGCGATCGCGCCCTGCGCCAGCAACAGCGTCCTGCCGTCCGGGCGCGCCAGCTTGAGCGCGTTGACGGCGATCTGGCCGGCGGCGCCCGGGCGATTGTCGACCACGGCCCGCGGCCCACCGCGGCCCGACAGCTGCTCTGCGACCAGGCGGGCGACGATGTCCGGGATGCTGCCGGCCGGGCCGGAGCAGAGGATGTTCCAGGTCTCGGTCTCGGCCCACGCGGCCGGGGCCAGGCCTGCGCCCCAGGCAAGCAGGGTGGCGCAAGCCGCGCCGCCCTTCAGCAGCATCTTCCGGCGGGGACTGGACTGGACGTTCATCGCGGCTCCTTTAAGGCGTTGGCCCAGTCTAGGCAGCGCGCGGACCGCGCACGACCCGCGAATTTGCATAATGGGGCTGCAGCGTTGCGGAGCCCACCATGTTCGATT
>JACMQP010000356.1 GCA_014376915.1 Ramlibacter sp. | reverse complement strand
GCGCCGCTGCGCTCGGCGATGCGGATGCGGTCGGCCGTCACCGCTGGCGGCGAAGCGCTGCCGGGCAGCGCCATGCCCAGCGCTTCGGCAATGCAGGCCATCGTGCTGGCCGTGCCCATCACCGAGCAGGTGCCGACGCTGGCCACCAGCTGGTTGTTGACCGCGGCGATCTCCTGCGCGTCGATCTCGTCGCCGCGAAAGCTGGCCCAGAAACGCCGGCAGTCGGTGCAGGCGCCAACCCGCTCGCCGCGGTTCGAGCCGGTCAGCATCGAACCGGTCACCAGCTGGATTGCCGGCACGTTGGCCGAGATCGCGCCCATCAATTCAGCAGGCACGGTCTTGTCGCAGCCGCCGATCAGCACAACCGCGTCCATCGGTTGCGCCCGCACCATTTCCTCGACGTCCATCGACATCAGGTTGCGCAGGTACATGCTGGTCGGAAACGCAAAGCTCTCGTGGATGGAAATGGTGGGGAAGTCGATCGGGATGCCGCCAGCGAGCATCACCCCGCGCTTGACGGCTTCGATCAGTTGCGGCGCGTTGCCGTGGCAGGGATTGAAGCCGCTGCCGGTGTTGACGATGCCGACCACACGCCGCGACAGCGCGTCGTCGGTGTAGCCCGCGCCCTTGATGAAGGCCTTGCGCAGGAACAGCGAAAACTCGGTGTCGCCGTAGTTGGTAAGCCCCTTCTCGAGGCCGGTGCGCTGGTCTTTTTGCTGGGTCATGGCACCAATGGTAGTTGGCCAGGCCCGGCGCATGCGAACCTTTGGCGAGGGTGTTTGCGCCGTTGACAACGAAAGAAGGCATCAACTAGCATTTGCCAGCGAAGAGCGGCTGCAGGTGCACTTCGCCAACTACGACAAGGAGACAAAGCACCATGATCAGACAACTGCTGCGCGTCGTCGGCGTCGGCGCGGCCCTCCTGGGCGCCGCGCTGGCCGGGGCCCAGAACATATCCATCGCGACCGGAGGCACCGGCGGCGTCTATTACCCGATGGGCGGGGGCCTGGCCGCCGTGCTGTCCAAGACGGTGCCCGGCATGCAGGCAACCGCGGAAGTGACCGGCGGCTCCGTCGACAACCTGAAGCTGATCGGCACCGACAAACCCTACATCGGCTTCACGATGGCCGACGCCGGCCTCGACGCGTACAAGGGCGAAGACAAGTTCAAGGGCCACAAGGTGCCGCTGCGCACCTTGATGGTCCTTTATCCCAACCGCATGCACGTCGTGTCGGCCGAAGGGCGCGGCATCAGCAAGCTCGCGGACCTCAAGGGCAAGCATGTCTCGACCGGCTCGCCCGGCAGCGCGACCGAGGTGATGGCCTTCCGCATCCTGGAGGCCGCGGGCCTGGACAAGGACAAGGACGTCAAGCGCGAACGCCTCGGCGCCGCGGAATCGGTGAACGCGATGAAGGACAACAAGATCGACGCCTTCTTCTGGGTCGGCGGCCTGCCGACGGCCGCTGTGACCGACCTGGCCAATACGCCCGGCACCAAGATCAAGATGATCGACCACACCGAAGTGGTCGCGAAGATGAACCAGAAATACGGCAACCTCTACATCGAGGACACGATCCCGAAGGCGATGTACAAGGGCATGGAGACCGACAACAAGCAGGCCACCGTGATGAACCTGCTGGTGGCGCACCAGAACATGGACGACAAGACCGCTTACAACATCGTCAAGACCATCTTCGACAAGCGCGCGGACCTCATCGCGGTGCACAAGGAAGCGGAGAACTTCAAGCTCGAGAACCAGAAGAACGCGGCCACGCCGATCCCGTTCCATCCGGGCGCGGCCAAGTACTTCGCCGAGCGGGGCGTCAAGCTCAACTGAGCGATACCCGGTTCCGACCCCGCCGCCCGGCGGGGTTTTTCTTTGCAAAGAGACCTTTTCCATGACCGACCCGGCCGTCCCCGATCCCGCGCTGCAGCCCCTGATCAGCAAGGAGGCGCTGCAGAAGGCGCAACTGTACGTCGAGGAGGAAGAGGGCGCGGCAAACCGGTTGTCCGGCTGGCTCGCCGCGTTCATCACGCTGGTGGCAGTCGGGATGTCGGTGTTCCACCTGTATGCCGCCTACGCCATCGTTCCGACCCAGGTGCTGCGGCCGGTGCACGTGGGTCTGGTGCTGTTCCTGTGCTTCCTGCTGTTCCCGCTGAGCCGCCATTTCCGCCATCGCGTCATGTGGTGGGATTGGGTTGCCGCGCTGCTGTCGCTGGCACTGGTCGCGTACGTCATCCTCGGCGGCGACGACCTGATGGACCGCAACACGAGCCCAGAGGGCTGGGACATCTTCTTCGGCGTGGCGTTGATCGTGCTGGTGCTCGAGGCGATGCGGCGAACCACCGGGTGGATCATGCCGGCGGTGACCAGCCTGTTCGTGGCCTATGCCCTGTTCGGCGCGTACCTGCCGGCGCCCTGGACCCACAAAGGCTACGAGGTAGCGCGGCTGGTCGGCCACCTGTACATGACGCTGGAAGGGATCTTCGGCGTCGCGGTCGACGTTTCGTCGTCGCTGATCATCCTGTTCACAATCTTCGGCGCCTTCCTGCAGTATTCCGGCGCCGGCAAGTTCTACATCGACTTCTCGTTTTCCGCCATGGGCGGCAAGCCGACCGGCGCCGGTCGCACGGTTGTGCTCGCATCCTTCCTGCTCGGCGGCCCCTCGGGCTCGGGTGTGGCGACGACGGTGACGCTGGGCTCGGTGGCGTGGCCGATGCTGCAGAAAGTGGGCTACGAGCGCAACGCCGCCGGCGGCCTGCTGGCGGCAGGAGGACTGGGCGCCATCATCTCGCCGCCGGTGCTCGGTGCGGCCGCCTTCCTGATCGCGGAGTTCCTGAAGATCTCCTACCTCGACGTGCTGCTGATGGCAGTGATCCCGACATTGTTGTTCTACCTCGCGCTGTTCCTGATGGTCGAGATCGACGCGCGCAAGTACGGCATGGGCAATACCGTGTTCGAGAAGGTCGACTCGGTCTGGAACCTCACGCGCAAGTACTGGTTCCACTTCCTGTCGCTGATCTCGATCGTCGTCTTCATGATGTGGGGCTTCTCGCCGGTGTTGTCGGTCTTCTGGGCCACCCTCGTGGCGCTGGTGACCAGCATGCTGCGGCCGGAATGCGCGCTGATTCCCTGGGACCTGTTCCGGCGCGACGGCTCAATCGGCCGGAAGTTCTGGAATTCCGGCTTCATGAAAGCCATGGAAGCCGGATCGATCGGAGTGCTGAACGTGGCCGCGACCTGCGCCGGCGCGGGCATCATCGTCGGTGTCGTAACGCTGACAGGCCTGGGCTTGAAATTCAGCTCGATCGTCATCGACCTGGCCGGCGGCTCGCTGCTGCTGACCGCGATTTACACGTCGCTGGTGGTCTGGATCGTCGGCCTCGCGGTGCCGGTCACTGCCTCTTACATCATCTGCGCGGTGATCGCGGCGCCGGCGCTGATCAAGCTGGGAGTGCCGGACTTCGCTGCCCACATGTTCATCTTTTATTACGCCGTGCTGTCCGAGGTGTCGCCGCCGACGGCGTTATCGCCGTTCGCTGCGGCCGCGATCACGGGCGGCGATCCTTACAAAACCACCATGCAATGCTGGAAGTACACCGTGCCGGCGTTTTTGGTGCCCTTCATGTTCGTGCTTGACCCGAGCGGGCAAGGCCTGTTGCTGATGGGATCCTCCAAGGCGCTGGCCAGCGCCAACTGGTGGTCGATCGCCGAGGTCACGTTCACCGCTGCGCTCGGGGTTGCGGCGCTGGCGGCGGGGTTCCAGGGCTGGGCGCTGAAAAAAGCGACCAGGGTGGAGCGCCTGATGCTGCTCGTGGCGGGATTCGCGCTGGTGTATCCGACCGTGGCGGCAGACCTGGTGGGCATTGCACTGGTCATCGCCGCGCTGGCGCTGCAGTACCTGCGCGTGCGGCCGGTCCCGGCATAAAGCGGGCCCGGCTCAGCCGCGCTTGAATTTGAAAACTGCGGTGCCGGCCCGGGCATTCGGCAGGAAGCGGACCTCGCGGCCCTCCTGCAGACCGAAGGCATCGAGGATCGCCAGCCGGTTTTTGGTCGCGAGCACCTGGAAGTCCTTGAAGGTGCCGACCCGGATGTTGGGCGTGTCGTACCACTGGTACGGCAGGCGCTTGGTCACCGGCATGCGGCCGCGCACGATCGACAGCCGGTTCGGCCAGTGGGCGAAATTGGGGAACGCCACGATACCGACGCGGCCGACCCGCGCGGTCTCCACCAGCATCGTCTCGGCATTGCGCAGGTGCTGCAGTGTGTCGATCTGCAGCACAACATCGAAGGAGCTGTCGTCGAACATTGCCAGCCCCTCGTCCAGGTTCAGCTGGATCACGTTGACGCCGCGTTTGACGCAGGCCTGCACGTTGGCGTCGGCGATCTCGATGCCGTAGCCGTGGCAGCCGCGCTCGCGTTGCAGGTGGTCCAGCAACGCGCCGTCGCCGCAGCCCAGGTCCAGTACCCGCGAGCCTTGTGGCACCAGCCGCGCGATCGATTCCATCGTCCGGCGGTCGCTCACCGGGCCACCTCGGCTGCGATGCGGTCGAAGTACGAGCGGACGACGCCGAGGTAGCGCTCGTCTTCCAGCAGAAAGGCATCGTGCCCGTGCGGGGCGTCGATCTCCGCGTAGCTCAAGTCGCGCCGGTTGTCGAGCAAGCCCTTGACCAGCTCGCGGCTGCGGCGCGGCGAGAAGCGCCAGTCGGTACTGAAACTCACCAGCAGGAACTTTGCTGTGGCACGGGCCAGCGACCGGGCAAGGTTGCCTTCGTACCTGATTGCGGGGTCGAAGTAGTCCAGCGCTCGGGTGATCAGCAGGTAGGTATTGGCGTCGAAGTACTCGCTGAACTTGTCGCCCTGGTAGCGCAGGTAGCTCTCGATCTGGAACTCGATGTCCTGCGTGGTGTAGCGCAAGTCGACACCGTCGGGCGAATTGCCGGGCCCCGCGACGGCGCTGCGCAGCCGGCGCCCGAACTTCTCGTTCATGACGTCGTCCGACAGGTAGGTGATGTGGCCGATCATCCGGGCGATGCGCAAGCCGCGCTTGGGCACCACTCCGTGCTCGTAGAAGTTGCCGCCGTGGAAATCCGGGTCGGTGACGATGGCGCGGCGGGCCACTTCGTTGAAGGCGATGTTCTCCGCCGTGAGATTGGGCGCACTCGCGATCACGATGCCATGGCGCACTCGCTGCGGATACTGCAGCGTCCACGACAGCGCCTGCATACCGCCGAGGCTACCGCCCATCACCGCCGCCAGGCGCTCGATCCCCAGACCGTCCAGCAGCCGGGCTTGGGCGTTGACCCAGTCCTCCACCGTCACGACCGGGAAGTCGGCGCCGTAGACCTTGCCGGTGCCGGGATTGGCGTGCATCGGGCCGGTGGAGCCGAAGCAGGAGCCAAGATTGTTGATGCCGATGACAAAGAAGCGGTCGGTGTCCACCGGCTTGCCCGGGCCGATCATGGTGTGCCACCAGCCCTGCGAGTCCGGCTGGCCGGCATAACTGCCCGCCACGTGGTGCGAAGCGTTCAGGGCATGGCAGATCAACACCGCATTGCTTTTGTCGGCGTTGAGCGTGCCGTAGGTTTCGAAGGCTAGCGCGTAGTCGCGGATCGACGCCCCGCTTTGCAGCGCGAGCGGCTCGCTGAACGACGTCGATTGGGGCGAAACGATCATAAAAATGTGGCCCCCACGCCTCGCCCCCCTAAAGGAGCCCTTGTTGCCTTGGGACGGCCCGGCATCAAAAAACAAAACCCGGCGTCGCTAAAAAACGAGGCCGGGTTGCTGACGATCGGTCTTTAGCTGAATTTGTTGAGCGCCCGCAAGCTGGAGCAAATCGGCGCTCGTTAAGTATACGGCAGGCCCTGCAGCACGCTGGTGCGGCCGCCCAAGATCAATGAAGCGGCGCCGAGCGCGGCGAACATCACGGCTTGGGTCTTGTCGCCCGTCTCAGCGAGCGCGACGATGCCGGTCGAGACGAGCAAGGCTTCTATCGGGAATTCCGGGCCGAAAACGGAAGCTGCGCAGCCAAAGGCCACGCCAACTCCATGAACCGCCTGCACCATGGGCCGCGCGGCCCACGTCTGTTGACCCCAGCCCTTCCCCGATGCAGAAGGAAGCTACTCCCCGATGGCGGCGGAATGGTTCTTTTCCAGACAATCGCACGTTTCTGGCGCACTTATTGCTACTTTCTGGTGCGCTTTGCCACTTTCAGGCCTTAACGCACCAACAACATGCAATTAAATCCAAAGAGGTTCGTATGGAAGCACTAAAACAGGGCTCGGACGCCTTGTTCATTCTGCTGGGGGGTGTGATGGTGCTTGCCATGCACGCCGGTTTCGCCTTTCTCGAGCTCGGGACGGTGCGCAAGAAAAACCAGGTGAATGCCTTGGTCAAGATCCTGGTGGACTTTTCCGTGTCCACGGTCATGTATTTCGTCGTCGGCTACACCGTCGCCTACGGCACAACCTTCTTTGTCGGCGCCGAGCAGCTGGCCGCACGCAACGGGTACGAGCTGGTGAAGTTCTTCTTCCTGCTCACGTTCGCCGCCGCCATTCCAGCAATCATTTCTGGCGGCATCGCCGAGCGGGCTAGGTTCGGGCCACAGTTAATGGCGACGGCCGTGATCGTCGGCCTGGTCTACCCGCTGTTCGAAGGCGTTGTGTGGAACCAGCACTTCGGCGTGCAGGGCTGGATCAAGTCGGTTACCGGCGCTGAGTTCCACGATTTCGCCGGTTCGGTGGTGGTTCACGCCATGGGCGGCTGGCTGGCATTGCCCGCGGTGATTCTCCTGGGCGCACGCAGCAACCGCTACCGCAAGGACGGCGCCATTTCGGCCCACCCGCCATCCAATATTCCGTTCCTGGCGCTCGGCGCCTGGATCCTGACCGTCGGCTGGTTTGGCTTCAACGTGATGAGCGCCCAGACGATCGACAAGATCTCCGGCCTGGTGGCGGTCAATTCGCTAATGGCAATGGTCGGCGGCACGCTGGCGGCGCTGGCGGCGGGCCGGAACGACCCCGGGTTCGTGCACAACGGTCCTCTGTCGGGGTTGGTCGCGGTCTGCGCGGGCTCGGACGTGATGCATCCACTCGGGGCGCTGGTCGTGGGTGCCGTCGCCGGGGCCGTGTTCGTGGTGATGTTTACCCTGACGCAAAACCGGTGGAAGATCGACGATGTGCTCGGCGTCTGGCCGCTACACGGCGTGTGCGGCGCCTGGGGGGGAGTTGCTGCCGGCATTTTCGGCAGCAAGGCATTGGGCGGCCTGGGCAACGTCAGCTTGGGGGCACAACTGATCGGCACCGCGCTTGGCGTCGGTTGGGCCCTGCTGTCGGGATTCGTGGTCTACGGGCTGATCAAGTCCATAACCGGCCTGCGGTTGTCGCAGGAAGAGGAATATGAGGGTGCCGACCTCTCCATTCACCGGATCGGCTCGACTCCCGATCGCGAGGTCAATTGGTGAACCCCGGTCCGGAGATTGCCAACCTTTGCGCGCCGGGTTGACCTTTTTAACCGCTACCAGCATTTTTGCCTCATAATGTGCGTGTACCACGGGTCTGTGACTCCGGTACAAGGTCTGCGGTGAATAGTCAGTTTCGCGTCTTCGAAGTGAAGTTTTTCGGTTTGTGATTGCGTGTCGGACTCCCCATCGCTTCGTGCGAATTTTTTTTGATGATGGAGTCCAATGATGGGCAACAAGCT
>JACMQP010000355.1 GCA_014376915.1 Ramlibacter sp. | reverse complement strand
CCGTAATGTCCTGCGGATGCGTCAGGCCGGCGGCCTGCACCAGGTCTTTCAGCGCGACCAGCGTGCTGCGGTGGAAGTTGAAGACGCGCTGGGCCTTGTCGGGCACCACCAGCGCTCGCTCGCGCACCGGGTCCTGGGTGGCGACGCCCGTCGGGCAGTTGCCGGTGTGGCAGGTCTGGGCCTGGATGCAGCCGAGCGCCAACATGAAGCCGCGGCCCGCGTTGCACCAGTCGCCGCCAAGCGCCATCATCCGCACGATGTCGAAGGCGGTGATTACCTTGCCCGCGCAGCCGACCTTGATGCGGTCGCGCAGGCCGGCGCCGACCAGCGTGTTGTGCACCAGCAGCAGGCCTTCCTGCAGCGGCGCGCCGACGTGATCGCTGAACTCCACCGGTGCCGCGCCGGTGCCGCCTTCGGCGCCGTCGACGACGATGAAGTCGGGCGCGACGCCGGTGGCGAGCATCGCCTTGACCAGCCCGAACCATTCCCACGGATGGCCGATGCACAGCTTGAAGCCGACGGGTTTTCCGCCAGACAGCTCGCGCAGTCTGACGATGAACTCCATCATCTCGATCGGCGTGCTGAATGCGCTGTGCGCGGAAGGCGATATGCAGTCGACGCCGACGATCACGCCGCGCGCCGCAGCGATCTCGGGCGTCACCTTGGCGGCCGGCAGGATCCCGCCGTGGCCGGGCTTGGCGCCCTGGCTCAGCTTGATCTCGATCATTTTTACCTGCGGGTCGCGGGCATTGACGCTGAAGCGCTCCGGCGAAAACCTGCCGTCGTCGTCTCGGCAGCCGAAGTAGCCCGAGCCGATCTCCCAGATCAGGTCGCCGCCGTGGACGCGGTGGTACGACGAGATCGATCCTTCGCCGGTGTCGTGGGCGAAGTGCCCGAGCTTCGCGCCCTGGTTCAGCGCCATGATTGCGTTGGCCGACAACGAGCCGAAGCTCATCGCCGAAATGTTGAAGATGCTGGCCTGGTATGGCTGCTCGCGCTCCGGCCCGATGGTGACGCGGAAGTCGGACGAGGCCAGGTGGGTCGGCATCATCGAGTGGTTGATCCACTCGTAGCCGCGCTGGCCGACGTCGAGCTGGGTGCCGAACGGCCGGTTGTCCGGCTGGCCCTTGGCGCGCTGGTAGACCAGGGAACGCTGGGCCCGCGAGAACGGCGCGGCATCGGTGTCGCTCTCGATGAAGTACTGACGGATTTCCGGCCCCACGTATTCGAACAGGAAGCGCAGATGGCCGATCACCGGGTAGTTGCGCAGGATGGCGTGGCGCTGCTGCACCAAGTCGCGGATGCCGAGCGCCGATAGCGCAGCGAACATCAGCACCAGCCACAGTCCCTGGCCGCTCCAGAGCCACCAGGCCAGTGCGGCCAGCAGGCCCAGCCCGCACAGCACGAGCGTCGCGTAGCGCTTGGGCGAATGGGCGGGCAAGGACAGGGCGCCGCCGCTCATGCGCCTTGCCGTTCCAGAAAGCGCGCCAGGTTGGCGCCGGCCTGCCGGCGCACCGTGGCGCGCAGCACCGGTGTCCATCCCAGCAGGTAGCCCGGCGCGCCGAGCGCCTGGCGCGACCAGCGCCAGAAATCGAAGCTGTCCCGGTGGCCGGCGATCTGGCCCTCGGGGTTGAAGGTGAAGCGGGCGTCAATGCTGTTGTCGATAATGCGGCCGGTGGTACTGAAGCGGTAGTGGGCGTCCCAATGGGCCCGGCCGGCGTCGGCGTCGGCCGCGACGTCGCGGTACTGCAGCTTCCACACATCGCTGCCCTTCGCCGCGGTAGCCTCGCACAGCATCCGCCACAT
>JACMQP010000354.1 GCA_014376915.1 Ramlibacter sp. | reverse complement strand
CGAAAAGCCGTTCTTCTCGGCGAACTGCTGGATCGACCAGCCGATGTCGCCCAGGTGGATGCCGGGCTTGACCCGCGCGATGCCGTGCCACATCGCGTCATAGGTCAGCGCCACCAGCCGTCTGGCGGCGATCGAGACCTCCCCGACGGTGAACATGCGGCTGGGGTCGCCGTACCAGCCGTCCTTGATGACGGTGACGTCGACGTTGACGATGTCGCCCTTCTTGAGCGGCTTGTCATTGGGGATGCCGTGGCAGACCACGTGATTGACCGACGTGCACAGAGATGCGGGGTAGGGCGGGTAACCGGACGGCTGGTAGCCCAGCGTTGCCGAAATCGAGCCCTGCGCCGTCATGCATTCCGAGGCCAACCGGTCGATCTCCTTGGTGGTGATGCCCGGCTTGATGTGCGGCGTCAGGTAATCCAGCACTTCGGCTGCCAGTTTGCAGGCGACGCGCATGCCCTCCACGCCCGCGGCGTCTTTGTACGTAATGCTCATAGCACGAATTATCCCCGAGCCATGGCGTCCGGACAGGTGCCCGCCCGAGAGCCCCTGCCTCGGCCGTTGACGGGCCCCCACCCCACGGCGGCGGCTGGACCAACCATAATCGGGCGTCCCCGCCACCCCACAACCCGAGAGTCGATCATTTCCGAACCCTGGCTGCGCCGCCCAGCACCGACCGATCCGGGTGGCGTCGACGGCTGGGTGCATTCCCCGTCGCGGCTGGCCGCCGTCAAGCGCAGCGGCCTGTCCGGCAGCGCGGCCGAGGAATCGTTCGACAGTCTGACCAGACTGGCAGCGCGGCTGCTGAAGGTCCCGGCCAGCTTCATTTCCGTCGTTGGCGCTGGCTTCGATTTCTACAAGAGCGAGGTCGGCCTTCCGGCTGCTGTGGCCGAGGCCCGGACCCTGGCGGGGCGCACTTTCTGCCAGTACACGCTGGCGGGCGAAGAGGCGCTGGTCATCGACGACACCCACAGCGATCCGTTCTGGAAGGCGGTGCCCACGGTCGAAGCCCTCAACGTGCGGGCCTATGTCGGCGTGCCGCTGAAGTTCGCGGGCGAGACGATCGGCAGCTTCTGCGTCATCGACACGCAGCCGCGCCAGTGGGCGGCCGACGAACTGGAAACCCTGCGCCAGCTGGCGATTTCCGCCGGCCGCGAACTGGGCCTGCGGTCGGCCCTGCTGGAGGCGCAGGACGATTCGGCCGCCGCCCGCGCGCTGGCCCGCTCGCGCGAGGAAGTGGTCGCGCTGGTCGCCCACGATCTGCGCACGCCGCTGCAGATCCTGAGCCTGAGCGCCAGCCTGCTGCAACGCCAGGCCGGGGCGGGGCAGCAGCCAGTGCTCGTCAGGATGGTGAAGGCGATCGACTCCATGACCGCGATGACGGACGGCCTGTTGTCGTCCAGTGCGCTGTTGGCGCCGTCGGGGGCGCGCAATCAGGTGGTGAGTGCGCTGTCGCTGGCCCGCGACGCGGTCAGCATGATGGCGCCGATCGCTGACCGGGCCGGGATCGAGCTGCAACTGTCCGAGATGGCAGAGGCCTCCATTTCGATCGACTACGCCCGGATGCTGCGCGTGCTGGGCAACGTGATCGGTAACGCCCTGAAGTATTCGGCGCCCGGCACCACGGTGCTGGTCGGCGCCAGCCGCATCGACGACGAACTGCTGCTGACGGTGACCGACCAGGGCAAGGGCATGACGGCCCCGGAACTGGAGCGCGCGTTCGACAGCGGCTGGCAGGGCGCCGAAGGCATGGTCCGGGGCGACGGCGCCGGGCTGGGACTGTCGATCGTCCGCACGCTGGTGGAAGAACACGGCGGCCGGGTCGGGATCGTCAGCCAGCCGGGCCTGGGAACCGCGTTGACCGTTTTCCTGCCCTGCCGCTAGCAGGGGCGGCGTCCGCGCCGGCCGTTAAAATGCGGGCTTGATCGAGCGGGCCCCAGTCAGCGGCCCGCCGCTCCCCACGTCCCAGACCCACCAGGCTACACAGTGACCCTGCACATCACCGAGTTCGAGGGCGGCAATGCCCTCGGCGAGTTCCGCGTCCAGCAACTGCTGCCCCGCCTGGCCGCGATCACCGACCGCATCACCGGCCTGAGCGCGCGCTTCGTGCACATGGTGGCGACCCAGCAGCGCCCCGGCGTCGACGAGAAGGAGAGGCTGGCCGCGTTGCTGGCCTATGGCGAGCCCGCCGCCGCCGCTGCTGCCGGCGCGACGCTGATCGTCGTCACACCGCGGTTCGGCACCATTTCGCCCTGGGCCTCCAAGGCCACCGACATCGCGCACAACTGCGGCATCTACCTGACGCGGGTGGAGCGCATCACCGAGTACCGGCTCACCCTGAAGTCGGGCCTGTTGTCCAGAGGCGAGTTGAGTCCGCAGCAGCAGCAGGCGGTCGCGGTTCTGCTGCACGACCGCATGACCGAGAGCGTCATGTTCTCGCGCGAGCAGGCCCGGGAGCTCTTCACGGAACTGCAGCCGGCGCCGATGCAGCAGGTTGACTTGCTGGCCGGCGGTCGCGCGGCGCTGGAGACGGCGAACACGCAATTCGGGCTGGCGCTGGCCGACGACGAGATCGACTACCTGCTGAAGGCCTTCCGCGAGCTGGGCCGCAACCCGACGGACGTCGAGCTGATGATGTTCGCGCAGGCCAACAGCGAGCATTGCCGGCACAAGATCTTCAACGCCAGTTTCACCATCGACGGCGTCCCGCAGGACAAGAGCATGTTCGCGATGATCCGCAACACGCACCAGCTCGCGCCGCAGCACACCGTCATCGCCTATTCGGACAACGCTTCGGTGATGGAAGGCGGTGAGATCGAGCGCTTCACGGCCAGCTCCACCGACGGCGGCCCCACCAGTTACCGCAAGGCGACGGCGCTGCACCACGTGCTGATGAAGGTAGAGACCCACAATCACCCGACGGCGATCTCGCCGTTCCCCGGCGCTTCGACCGGCGCCGGCGGTGAAATCCGCGACGAAGGCGCGACCGGCCGCGGCTCCCGACCCAAGGCGGGCCTGACCGGTTTCACAGTGTCGAAACTGTGGGGCGGCTGGTCGGACGAGACCGGCGGCAAGCCCGGCCACATCGCCAGCCCGCTGCAGATCATGGTGGAGGGCCCGCTCGGCGGGGCCGCGTTCAACAACGAATTCGGCCGGCCGAATCTGCTGGGCTACTTTCGCGAGTACGAGCAACACGTCGAATCAAGCGTCGACAGCGTCGCCCGCGGTTACCACAAGCCGATCATGATCGCCGGCGGGCTCGGCAGCATCGCGGCGGAGCAGACCAAGAAGATCGAGTTCCCGGCCGGCAGCCTGCTGATCCAGCTGGGTGGGCCGGGCATGCGCATCGGCATGGGCGGCAGCGCCGCCAGCTCGATGGCAACCGGCGCCAACGCGGTGGAACTGGACTTCGATTCGGTGCAGCGCGGCAACCCGGAGATCGAGCGGCGCGCGCAGGAAGTCATCAACCAGTGCTTTGCGCAGGGCGAGGCCAATCCGATCCTGGCGATTCACGACGTCGGCGCCGGCGGCCTGTCCAACGCCTTCCCTGAACTCACCAACGATGCGGGCCGCGGCGCGCACTTCGAACTGGGCAAGGTGCCGGTGCTCGAATCCGGCATGGCGCCCAGGGAAATCTGGTGCAACGAAAGCCAGGAGCGCTACGTGCTGGCGATCGCGCCGGAATCGCTGGCGCAGTTCCGCGCTTTCTGCGAGCGCGAGCGCTGCCCGTTCTCGGTGGTCGGGGTGGCGACCGAGCAGCGGCGACTCGTGGTTTCCGGGGAAGGGGTGCCGGCTCCGGTCGACATGCCGATGAACGTGCTGCTCGGCAACCCGCCCAAGATGCACCGCGATGCGCAGACCGTGCGGCGCGGGTTCAAGCCGGTCGACCTCACCGGCGTCGCGCTGCACGAGGCGGCGATCCAGGTGCTGGCCCATCCGACCGTCGCTTCCAAGCGCTTCCTGATCACCATCGGCGACCGCACCGTCGGCGGCATGACGCACCGCGACCAGATGGTCGGTCCGTGGCAGGTTCCGGTGGCCGACTGCGCTGTGACCCTGGCCGACTACCAGGGCTTCGCAGGCGAGGCGATGAGCATGGGCGAGCGCACGCCTCTTGCCGCCATCGACGCGCCGGCCTCTGGCCGGATGGCGGTGGCAGAGGCCATCACCAACCTGCTGGCGGCGCCGATCGAGCTGGCGCGGGTCAAGCTGTCGGCCAACTGGATGGCCGCTTGCGGCGAGCCGGGTGAGGACGCGGCGCTCTACGAAACCGTTCGCGCCGTCGGCATGGAGCTGTGTCCTGCGCTGGGCATCTCGATCCCCGTCGGCAAGGACAGCCTGTCGATGCGCACCCAATGGAATGAAGGCAGCGAAAAGAAGAAGGTCACTTCGCCGGTCAGCCTGATCGTGAGCGCCTTCGCCACGCTGGCCGACGTGCGCGGCACGCTGACGCCCCAGCTCGATGCGCAGGAAGACGACACCACCCTGGTGCTCATCGACCTGGGCAAGGGCAGGAGCCGCATGGGCGGCAGCATCCTGGCGCAGGTGCTGCAGCAGGTCGGCGACAGCGTACCGGACCTGGACGACCCCAAGGACCTGGTGAACCTGGTCGCTGCGGTCAACGCATTGCGCAGCGCCGGCCAGCTGCTCGCGTACCACGACCGCAGCGACGGTGGCCTGTTCGCGGCCGCCTGCGAGATGGCTTTCGCCGGCAGCGTCGGCGTGGCGCTGAACGTGGACCTGCTGATCACGGAAGGCGACGGCATCTCCGACAGCCGCGCCGACTTCGGCGATGCCAAGAACTGGGCGGCGCAGGTCGGTCCACGCCGCGACGAACTGACGTTGAAGGCGCTGTTCAACGAGGAACTGGGCGTGCTGCTACAGGTCCGGACCGCCGGCCGCAATGCCGTGATGCAGACCCTGCGCGAACATGGCCTCAGCAAGCACAGCCACTTCGTCGGCAAGACCCGACCGCTGTCGTCGACCATCGCCGCCGGTAAGGGCGAGCTGCAGGTGTGGCGCGACACCAGGGCGGTGTTCAGCGCCAAACTGCAGGACCTGCACCAGGTCTGGGACAGTGTCAGCTGGAAGATCTGCCGCCTGCGCGACAACCCCGCCGGCGCCGACACCGAACACGCCGCCGCCGGCGACCCCGCCGACCCCGGCCTCCACGTCTTCCTCCCTTCTTCGCTCACTCCGCTTTCGGGGGAGGGTTGGGGTGGCGCTTCTGCGCCGTCACTCAACCTCACCCGCCCCAAAGTCGCGATCCTGCGCGAGCAAGGCGTCAACTCGCATGTCGAGATGGCCTATGCCTTCACCGAGGCCGGCTTCGAGGCCGTCGACGTGCACATGACCGACCTGCAGGCCGGCCGCGTCGCCCTGGCCGCTTTCCAGGGCGCGGTCGCGTGCGGCGGCTTCAGCTACGGCGACACGCTGGGCGCCGGCATCGGCTGGGCCCGCAGCATCGTGTTCAACCGCCGGCTGGCGGAGCAGTTCCAGGCCTTCTTCAACCGCGACGACAGCTTCATGCTGGGTGTCTGCAACGGCTGTCAGATGCTGGCGGAGCTGGCCGACATCATTCCCGGGGCCGACGCCTGGCCGCGCTTCACAACCAACCACAGCGAGCGTTACGAGGCGCGGCTGTCGCAGGTCGAGGTGCTTCAGTCACCCAGCCTGTTTTTCGCCGGCATGGCCGGCATGCGGCTGCCGATCGCGGTGGCCCACGGCGAGGGCTATGCCAACTTCGCACACCGCGGCGATCAGGGCAAGGTGCTGGCGGCGATGCGCTTCACCGACCACCACGGCCAGCCGGCAGATACCTATCCGTTGAACCCGAACGGCAGTGCCGGCGGCCTCACCGCCGTCACCACCGCCGACGGCCGCTTCACGGCCATGATGCCGCACCCGGAGCGGGTGTTCCGCAACATCCAGATGTCGTGGACGCCCGGCGACAGCAGCGCTTTCAGCCCGTGGATGCAGATCTGGCGCAACGCGCGCAGGTGGGTGGGTTAGTCCATCAAGGACTCAGCCGCCGGTGGCGGCTTGACCAGCAGCACCGGCACCGGAGAATCGTGCAGCAGCGATTGCGTCACCGAGCCCTGCAACGCGCTGAGCAGGGCGCCGGTGCCCCGGTTTCCCATGATCACCATGTCGCAGCCGTGCTCCTCGATCAGGTCGACCACGGCATGGGCCGGGTCGCCGGTCACCACCGCGGTTTCGTAGCTGATTCCGGCGTCGCGCAACAGCGCGAGCGCCGGCTGCAGGGCGTGTTCGCCCGCGCCCTGACTCACGCTGGCCAGGATCGCCAGGTCCGGCGCCTGCACCATTTCATACAGGCTGGCCGGTTCCTGAACATTGACCAGCAGAAAGCTGGCCCGCAGCCCTTCGCTGACGAGCCGCAGGGCGAACCGGACCTCGTGCAGGGAAAGTTCGGAACCATCGACGGGCAAAAGAATTTTCATGTGAGATTCCGGTAATTCCAGCCATTTCACCGGGGCCGGCGGGCCGGCGCAAGCGGAATCTGACGCG
The DNA here is from genome assembly GCA_014376915.1 of Ramlibacter sp. The sequence goes on along the minus strand of JACMQP010000354.1, from coordinate 3,967 downwards.
GGCTTGATTCGGGTCAGCTAGCGGCCGGGCGGCGCGACCAAAGCGCAAAGCGCTCACCCCTGGCGCGGCTCCATTGTCGCGGCCCTGGGGCAGCCCGATCGCCTGCCGCTTCACGCCGGCCGCCACCTCCATGCCCTGGGCCAGGAACACGTCGGTCACCATCGACGATGTCCGCGCCCGGGCCAGCTTCGCCGCTCGGCCGGTCCGGCATCAGAAGGCGACTTTCTGGCCGGGGTCCACCACCAGCATCTGCGGGGTGCCGGCAGCGCTGCCCAGGGCTGCCTTGAATTCCGCTTGTGTGCCGGCCAGCTGCGGCGTCGTGCCGTAGTGGATCGGCAGCGCGTACTTCGGCCGGATCATGTCGCGCACGGCCATGGCGGCGTCGCGCGGGTTCATCACGAAGTGGCCGCCGATCGGGATCAGCACCAGGTCGGGCCGGTACATGTCGCCGATCAGACGCATGTCGCCGAACACGCCTGTATCGCCCATGTGCCAGATCTTGAAGCCATTCTCCATCTCCAGGATGAAGCCGACCGGCTCGCCGCCGACATGCACTTCGTCCTTGCCGGTGACCGGGTTCTTGTACGCCAGTTCGGAGGAGTGCTCGGCGTGCACGGCCGTGATCTTCACGCTCGCGGGGCCGAACGGCATGATGGTGCCGCCCTTGCCGAAGCGCGGCGCCAGTTCGCCGGGCAGGATGCCCAGCGTTGCCACCGTCTGGTTCATGCCGGCAGGGCCGTACATCGGAACGTTGTGCAGCTTGGCGAGCGCCGGCGCATCGGCGAAGTGGTCGAAGTGGGCGTGCGTGACCAAAATCAGGTCGACCTTGCCCAATGCCGACAACTCCTTGAAGTTGGCCGGCGTCTTCGGATTGGAAGTGAGCCAGGGGTCGATCATGATCACCTTGCCGCCGGGGGTGGTGATGCGGGTGGCGGACTGTCCCAGCCAGAGGATCTCGGTCTTGCCGGCCTGGGCGAAGACCGCGGCGGCGCTGCACAGCGTGGCAACGGCCAGCAGGCCCCGCAGCAGCCCGCTGGTAGAAGGGAACGGAAAATGGAAATGGAAGGGCATGGAGGCGGCTCCGCGTTGTTGGTGTGCCAACAATTGAAGCCGCGCCCGGCCGCGCCGTCAATCCGCGTTGACACCGATCAGTAAACTGGGCTGCATGCAAGCTCGCCGTTTCGACACCATCGACGCCCTGCGCGGGATCGCCATCGTCTGGATGACGGTCTTCCACTTCTGCTTCGACCTCAGCCACTTCGGCTACCTGCGGCAGGACTTCCATGACGACCCGTTCTGGACCTGGCAGCGCACGGCGATCGTCAGCCTGTTCCTGTTCTGCGCCGGGCTGGGGCAGGCGGTGGCGGTGGCGCAGCGGCAGGACACGCGGCGGTTCTGGACGCGCTGGGCCCAGGTGGCGGGCTGCGCCCTGCTGGTGACGGCCGGTTCGTATTTCGTTTTCCCCCGGACCTTCATCTACTTCGGCGTCCTGCACGGCATCGCGCTGATGCTGGTCATCGTGCGCTTCAGCAGCGGCTGGGGACGCTGGCTGTGGCTGGCAGGAGCGGTCGCGGTGGGCCTGAAATTCGCCGCCATTGAATTGCACGCCGCGTGGCCGGGCGCCGACTTCCTCAACACCAGGCCCTGGAACTGGCTGGGTCTGGTCAGCCGCAAGCCGCAGACCGAAGACTACGTGCCGCTCATTCCCTGGCTGGGCTTGATGTGGTGGGGCATGGCGGCCGGGCAGTGGCTGACGGACCATCGGCGCCAGCAGCTCATGCGTCCACTACCCCCCTTCACGGCCCCGCTCTTGTGGCTGGGACGCTGGAGCTTGTCCTGGTACGTGCTGCACCAGCCGATCCTGTTTGGAATCTTCCTGTCGCTGCGATAGCTGCAGTCATGCCCGGCCCTAGCAGGCTGGAGCAATCGTCCTACATAGACTGACCGCGGCGGGCCGTAACTTGGCGGCTGGCAATTCCGCCGCATCCCGGAAACGACAATGCCCAAATCCATCAAGCCGGTCGCCGGTTCCGACCCGACCAAAAGCAAGACACCTGCCAAAGCGGGGGTCCGCAACACCGACGACCCCGCCAAGGTCAGGCCCGGCCCGGCCGCAGACCTGCTGGCCGAGAAGATGACCCAGACCCAGCAGCTGTCCGCGGCCATCCCCTACAACGCCAACAAGGCGGCCGAGCACGGCGCCAGGAATGGCATGGCGCCGCCGGTGGGCCAGACCGCGGAACCGGTGTCGCGGCTGCCGACTGGTAGCACGCTGTCGGAAGACAACGGCTCCGGCAAGACCGGCAGCGTTGCGGCCGAAGGCGTCAACGCCATGATCGAGACGCTCGATCGCGTTCGGGTCGATTCGTCGGGCCAGGTGCTCACCACCAACCAGGGCGTGGCCATCGCCGACAACCAGAATTCGCTGAAGGCCGGCGTGCGGGGGCCGGCGCTGCTGGAAGACTTCATCCTGCGCGAGAAGATCACCCATTTCGACCACGAGCGGATTCCGGAGCGGATCGTCCACGCCAGAGGTTCGGGCGCGCATGGGTTTTTCGAGGCCTATGAGCCGCTGACGCAGCTCACAAAAGCGGCGCCGTTCAAGGAAGCGGGCAAGGTCACTCCGGTGTTCGTGCGCTTCTCCACCGTCGCCGGCGAGCGCGGGTCCAAGGACACGGCGCGCGACGTCCGCGGCTTCGCCGTCAAGTTCTACACCGACGAGGGCAACTGGGACCTGGTGGGCAACAACATGCCGGTGTTCTTCATTCAGGACGCGATGAAATTCCCGGACCTGGTACATGCGGTCAAGGCTGAGCCGCACAACGCGATCCCGCAGGCCGCCAGCGCCCACGACACTTTCTGGGACTTCATCTCGCTGATGCCGGAATCGACCCACATGATGATGTGGGTGATGTCGGACCGCGCCATCCCGCGCAGCTTCGCCACCATGCAGGGCTTCGGCGTGCACAGCTACCGCTTCGTCAACGACGCGGGCGAGTCGGTGTTCGTCAAGTTCCACTGGGAGCCGAAGTACGGCACCCATTCGCTGGTCTGGGACGAGGCGGTAAAGATCTCCGGCGCCGACCCGGACTACCACCGGCGCGACCTGTGGGAGCGGATCGAATCGGGCGCCTTCCCGGAGTGGGAACTGGGTGTGCAGATCTTCACCGAGGAGCAAGCCGAGAAATTCACTTTCGACATCCTCGACGCCACCAAGATCATTCCCGAGGAACTGATCCCGGTGCGCAAGGTGGGCCGCATGGTGCTCAATCGCAATCCCGACAACTTCTTCGCCGAGACCGAGCAGGTGGCCTTTTGCACCGCCCACGTGGTGCCGGGCATCGACTTCTCCAACGATCCGTTGCTGGCGGGCCGGATCCACTCCTATGTGGACACCCAGATCAGCCGGCTGGGCGGGCCGAATTTCCACGAGATCCCGATCAACGCGCCAATCGCTCCGGTCCACAACAACCAGCGCGACGGCATGCACCGGCAGGCGATCCACCGGGGCCGCGTGTCCTATGAACCGAACTCGCTGGGCGGTGGCTGCCCGTTTCAGGCCGGCGCCCAGCAAGGCTTCGTCTCGACAGCTCTGCGGATCAAGGACCGCGACCAGGACAAGGTCCGCGCCAAGCCCGAGAAATTTGCCGACCACTACACCCAGGCCACGCTGTTCTACGAAAGCCAGACGCCGGTCGAGCAGTCGCACATCGCGGCCGCCTTCCGCTTCGAGCTGAGCAAGCTGACGGTGCCGGCGATCCGGGAACGCATGGTGGCGTCGCTGCGAAACGTCTCGGACGAGCTGGCGAAAAAGGTGGCCGAGGGCTTGGGCATGGAGACCATGCCGGCGCCGATGCCACGCGCGTTGCCCAAGCCGCCCAAGGCCGAAGTGGCCAAGTCGCCCACCTTGTCGCTGATGGCCAGGCCGGGCGACGGATCGATCAGGGGCCGCAAGGTCGCGATCCTG
>JACMQP010000045.1 GCA_014376915.1 Ramlibacter sp. | reverse complement strand
GGCGTGGCGCTGGCCTTCGCCGGGCTTTTCCTGGTGCAGTGCGCCATCACCGTGGCTCCCAATGGCGCACTGGCGCGCCGCCTGTATCCGTGGTTCTACGGCGGCCTGTTCCTCGACGAGAAATTCAACCGGATCATGTTCCAGCTGTCGCCCCCTCCCGCTCCCGCGACCCCAGGAGCCCGCGCATGAACGCCCCGGTCGAACCGCACGTCCTGCAGGCACAGCGCGTTGCCACCCAGATCGCTTGCGCCGCGTCGCGCATGGCGCCCACCTGGCCCCTGGACCAGTTCATCGCGGTCAACCCGTACTGGGGCTGGGTCGACCGCCCGATGCCCGAAGCCGCGGCGATGCTCGGCACGCTCTCCGGCACACGGCTGACCATGCCACGCCAGTGGTTCCGGGAGCGGTGGGCCGCAGGCCACCTCGAGCGCCGGCACCTCGAAGCAGCGACCGAGCCGACGGGCGACGCCAAGGGGATCGAGCGCTTGATCGCAGCATTGGAGGGCAGCTCGGCGCCCGTGGAGCGCCTGCCGCTGATCACCGATCTGCGCGACAGCGGCGCGCCGCCGCGACCGGGCCAGAGCTGGACCGAACTCGTCACCCACCAGACCAGCCAGCACTGCGCCGCCTACTTCGACCAGCATCAGGCCGCCTGGAAAATGGACGTCGGGCTGAGCCTGTACGACTGCTGGCGCCAGCAGCTCGGCGCCGACCACGGCTTGCCATGGCGCACGACACGCGCCACGTTGCGGGCCCGGCTCGCCGCCATGCCGGCCGCGCCGCAGGCGCTGATCGGCAGCGCGCTGGATGCGATGGCGATTGCCGAGGACGGCCGCGAGGCCTACCTCAGCGCCGTGATGATGTCGATCGGTGGCTGGGCTGCCTGGTGCGCCTACGAACGCTGGCAGGCACGCCTGAAGGGCGGGGACGACCAGCAGATCGTGCAGTTGCTTGCCATCCGCGTGGCCTGGGAATGGCTCTTGCATGAAGACGCGTCGCCCGGCACTGTGCCTGCCGGGTGGGCGGCCCGGTGGAGCACGGCGCATGAGGCCGCGCTCGCGTTGCAGCAGGTGCAGCGCACGGACTGGACCTTGCAATACGCGGCCGAGGTCGCCTACCAGCAGCAGCTGATCGCCGGTTTGAGCAAGCCTGTTCCCGCGCCTGTGGCAACACCACCCGCAGTGCAGGCCGTTTTCTGCATCGATGTGCGCTCCGAGGTGTTTCGCCGGGCGCTGGAAGCCTGCGGCCCGACGGTGCACACACGAGGGTTTGCCGGCTTCTTTGGACTGCCCATCGCCTACTCGCCCGTGGGCAGCGCGCTCACACGACCGCAACTGCCGGGGCTGCTGGCGCCGACGCAATGTGTCAGCGAACGCGGCAGCCAGGGCAACGTGGGCGCAGCGCTGGGACAGGTGCTCGCCAGGCGGCGGCGCAACGCGCTGCAGTGGCGTCGGCGCTGGGCCGAGTTTCGCGCCGCACCCGGCTCCGCCTTCAGTTTCGTCGAGTCGACGGGGCTGCTCTATGGGGCCAAGTTGCTGGCCGACACGCTTCCTTCCAGCCAGACACCGGCACGCTGGGAAGACGCCGGCCTGCCGGCCGGTGCTGCCGCCGACTTGCGGCCCTGCCTGCCGCAGGTCGATGACGATCCCGCATCCGCCGCCGTCATGGCCCGGGACATCCTGCTCGCCATGGGCCTGGTCGGCGGTTTCGCGCCCCTGGTGCTGCTGGCCGGTCACGGCAGCCAGACCGCCAACAATCCGCACGCCGCCGGGCTGGACTGCGGAGCGTGCGGCGGCCAGACCGGTGAGGTCAACGCCCGCGTGCTGGCCGACATGCTCAACACCCTGGCTGTGCGCGAGCACCTTCGTCGTCTTGGGGTCGACATCCCGGCCGGCACGCACTTTCTGCCGGCGTTGCACAACACCACCACCGACGAGGTGCGGTTGTTCGACACCGACGCCCTGCCCCCGGCGTTGCGAGCCGAGCTCGACGCCCTGAAACACTGGCTCGAGGCCGCTGGGCAGCGCGCGCGTGCCGAGCGCGCCGGCAGCCTGGGGCTGGGCACGCTCGCGCAACGACCGGCGGCGCTGAAACAGGCGGTGCTTCGGCGGGCCAACGACTGGGCCCAGGTGCGGCCCGAGTGGGGCCTGGCCAATAACGCTGCCTTCATCGTCGCCCCGCGGACGCGCACCCGGCACCTGAACCTTGCCGGGCGCAGCTTCCTGCACGACTACGACTGGCGGGCCGATGCCGATTCTTCGGTCCTCACGACGATCATGACGGCCCCGATGGTCGTCACGCACTGGATCAACATGCAGTACCACGCCTCCACCGTCGACAACCGGCGTTACGGCAGCGGCAACAAGACGCTTCACAACGTGGTGGGTGGGCTCATCGGTGTCTTCGAGGGCAACGGGGGCGACCTGCGCATCGGGTTGCCGCTGCAGTCGCTGCACGACGGGCAGACGCTGCGCCATACGCCGCTGCGCCTGAGCGTGTTCATCGAGGCCCCGCGCCAGGCCATCGAAGGCGTCATCGGCGCCCACGAGAGCGTCAGGAACCTGGTCGCCAACGGCTGGCTGCACCTGCTGCGCATCGAGAGCGGCGAGCCGCGTGTCGAACGCTGGCAGGCCGGCGGCTGGGTGCCCGCGTAGCGGTCGCCAGCAGATGCCTTTCCGCATCAGAAGGGGACGTTGTGCTAGAAACGAACCCATGCACATCAAGCACACCCTCTCCCTGTTTCGCAAGGCCGGCACGGCCTGGGTGGACGACTTCGCGCCGAGCATGGGGGCGGCAATCTCCTACTACACGGTGTTCTCGCTGGCGCCGCTCCTGGTGATCGTCATCGCCATCGCCGGCGCAGTGTTCGGGCGCGAGGCGGTGACGGGCCAGATCGTGGCCCAGCTCAGTGGGCTGATCGGCAATGACGGTGCGCAGGTGGTGCAGGGCCTGGTCGCCTCCGCCAGCGACACCGACAAGGGCCTGATCGCCGGCTTGATCAGCGTCGTCGTCCTGCTGATCGGCGCCACCACCGTCTTCGCCGAATTGCAGAGCGCACTGGACCGCATCTGGCACGTGCCGGTGGAAGAGAAGCCCCAGGGCATCCGCGCCCTGCTGCAGACACGGATGGTGTCGTTCGGGCTGATCCTGGGCGTCGCCTTCCTGCTGATGGTGTCGCTGTCGGTGAGCGCCGGCATCGCAGCCTTCGGCTCCTGGGCCGGCGGAATGCTGCCGGGCTCGGAGTTGCTGCTGCAAGCCCTGAACATGACGATCTCGGTCTGCATCGCCACCTTGCTGTTCGCGATGATCTACAAGCTGATGCCGTCCACCACCATCGCCTGGCGCGACGTGTGGATCGGCGCCGGCGTGACGGCGGTGCTGTTCGAAGTGGGCAAGCTGCTGATCGGCCTGTACCTCGGCAAGAGCGGTGTGACCGAATCGTTCGCCGCCGCCGGTTCGCTGGTGGTGCTGCTGGCGTGGGTCTATTACGCCGCGCAGGTGTTCCTGCTGGGCGCCGAGTTCACCAAGGTCTATGCCGACGAGCACGGCTCTCTGGCCGGTGCCAAGGCAATGGCCAAGACCGAGCAGACCGCCGCCGAGGGCAAGCCGGTCGAGGTGCGCACGAGCGGTCCGGCCGCGCCGGGGGGCGCGCTGGCGGCCAAGGAGTCGGTGGCGCCGACCCGCCAGAAGGCGATCGACATCGAGATCGAAGCGACCCAGAAGGCCATCGTCACCCAGCTGGCGTCGCTGGCCGTCATGGCCGTCCTCGATGCCGCCATGTCCAAATACATGAATCGCGTGGACCGGCGCTTCCGGCTTCTGGGCCAGCCTGTCAAGTCCGCGACGGGCACGGTGGCACGCCAGCACCAGCGGGGGCGGTCTGACACCCTGCTCGCCCGCTGGAGACGCCGGAGTTCGCCGGGCTGGGGCAAACGAAGCTGACGGGCACCTGAACGACGGGCGCGACCCTTTCCTACGGGAAACCGATGCCTGCGCTGACCTGGCTGGCTCGTGCGTGGAGAGACAATCGAAACGTCACCACCTCATCGGGAAATGTTCATGAAAGCTCAAGTCGCGTTGCTCTCCCTCTTTGCCGCGCTGATTGCGGTCTCCGCTCCGGCCCAGGCCAAGGGCTGCCTCAAGGGCGCAGCCGTTGGCGGCATTGGCGGCCATGTGGTGGGCCATGGCGTTGCGGGCGCCGCCGTCGGTTGCGTCGTCGGCCGCCACCGCGCCAACAAGAAGGACGCCGAGACCCAGCGGTCCGACAACACCACCCCGGTGAAGAAGTAAGCGCCTGACCGGCGCAGCAAGAAAGCTGCGTCACGTCCTTGTCGACGGTCTGGGCGCAAAGCCTGGATGCGTTCGACCATCGCCTGCGCCAAGCTCACCTGTCCCTCATCGCTGCGGTGCGCGGGTCAGCCGGCAGGCCTCGCTGCGCCAGCCGCTTCAAGCCGTCTGCCAGGTCTTCCACCAGATGGCGGCGCCGTAACCGCTCGAACCGGTGGCGTGAATTGCCAGCTGGGCCTGACTCCCAACTGGTGGCAGAATCAAAATTTACACCCAAATACCTCATGTTGATCCAACTCACCTACGCAAGCCGCACGTCCAAAACGCTGGTTCCCGATGACTTGAAGGCCATTCTGGTTGCTTCGCAACGCAACAATACGCGGGTGGGCATCACCGGTGCGCTGTGCCTGACCAATGGTATTTTTTTGCAGCAACTTGAAGGCGACCGCACTGCCGTCAGCCTGCTGTACCACCGCATCCTGTTAGACCCGCGCCACAGGGATCCCGCCATCCTGGATTTTTCTGAAATTGTGTCGCGCAAGTTCACCAAGTGGTCGATGGGCTCGCTGGCTGCGCTGGAATCGAACCGCGGAATTTATTTGAAGTATTCGCGCTCTTCCAGCTTTGATCCGTACAGCATGGCCCCGATCACGCTGCGCGCTTTTTTCGACGAAATCATGAGCGACGCTACCTGGATCGGCTGAGAGCACTTGCGCAGCCCCGCGGCCTGAAGGAACAGCCCATGATCGAAAAGCACCTGGACATCCCTACGCGCGACGGCGCGATGAACAGCTTCGTCGTCTACCCTGAGGAGCACGGGCCCCATCCCGTCGTGCTGTTCTACATGGACGCACCGGGCAAGCGCGAAGAACTGCACGACATGGCAAGGCGGCTGGCTTCGGTGGGGTACTACGTGGTGTTGCCCAATCTGTACTACCGCCGCAGCCGCGACTTCTGGCTGACGGAGCGCACCGAGCCGGCGATGGCCGTGATGTTCGAGCACATGCATTCGCTGACCAACGCGATGGTGACCCGGGACACGCAGGCGATGTTCGACTTCGTCGACGCCCAGCCCGAGGCTGACTCCCGCCGCGTCGGCGCCGTCGGCTACTGTATGAGCGGCCCGTTCGTGATGGCGGCCGCTGCGGCCTTCCCGGGGCGGATCCAGGGCATCGCATCGATCCACGGCGCCAATCTCGTGACCGACCGCGAAGATTCGGCCCACAGGATGGCGCCGGGCATCCGGTGCGAAAGCTACTTCGCCTGCGCGGAGATCGACAAGTGGGCCTCGAGGGAAGTCATCGTGACGCTGGGCGAGGCCCTCGGCGCGGCCGGAACGCCGCACCGCATCGAGTGGTATCCGACGGCGCAACACGGCTTCGTTTTTCCGCTGCGCGCGGGGATCTACGACAAGCCCAGCGCCGAACGGCACTGGGAGCGGCTGTTCGACCTGTTCGGGCGGACGCTGGCCAGGACCTGAACGCCGCCCAGCTCAGCGCGTGCTGAGCTTTCCCTCGCGCCTCGGTGGAAAACGAATGGCTCTGCCAAATGCGGTTCGGCCGGCAGAAGGCTCTGATCGTCGAGCGCTTCGATCGGCGCTGGGTCGACGACGCCCGCTGGATCGCCAGGCTGCCGCAGGAAGACCTTTGCCAAACCACTGGCACGGCCGGGGCATTTGTGCCTGCCTTGGGTTGCTCGCCAGCGGCAACCAGCCCAGGGCCGACAGCCTTCGCTTCTTCCTCGCCCAGCTGGCCTTCTGGCTGATGGCCGCCACCAACGGCCACGCCAAGAAGGCACCGGCCCCAACCAGGTCAGCCCGCGGCTGGCCAGGCTCTGTCGATGGCCTTGCGCAGCAAGAGCGCGCGCAGGCCGAGAAGCCTGCTGCCGGTTGGTCGCGCGGCTTAAACGTCAGAGCAGCGCCGCGAAGGTGCGCCGTGCCGTCTCCAGCTCGGGCACCAGTTTCTCGATCATTTGCTCACGGGTCATCCGGCTCGTGGCGACCGACAGGCTCATTGCCGCGATCAGCTCGCCGCGGCCGTTGCGGATTGGCACGGCGATCGAACGCAGGCCGATCTCCAGCTCTTCATCGCTGATGGCATAGCCGCGCGTGCGCACCAAGGCGATCTCCTTAAGAATCTCGCGCAGGCCGGTGCGGGTGCGCGGCGTCAACGCCGGGCGGGACATGCGATTGAGCGTGAACTCCACCTCCGCCACTGGCCGCCCTGCCAGCAGCACCCGGCCGGTCGCGCTCGCGTAAGCGGGCAGCCGCACGCCAACGCCCAGTCCGCTGGACAGGCTGCGGCGATGGGTGGAGCGGGCCACGAACACCGCATCCTGTGCGTCGAGCACCGCGATCGACGCCGACTCCATCGTGCGTTCGCTGGCGATCTCCAGGATCGGCTGCGCCACCTTGGTCAGCGGATCGGACGCCACGTAGGCATGGCCCAACCTTAGCGAGCGCGGCGCCAGCCTGAACTGCCGGCCGTCCTGCGCCGCATAGCCCAGCTTGCAAAGGGTCAGCAGGCTGCGGCGCACGGCGGCCTTGGTATGGCCGGTGATCTCCGCCGCCTGGGTCAGCGTCAGCGGTCCCTTGACGATGCCGAACGCTTCGACGATCGCGAGGCCCTTCTCCAGCCCCATCACGTATTCCTTCTCCTCCTTGACTTGGTCCATTTGCTCAAACACAGCCGCCATGTTTTCTGTTCCGAAAGTTCGATATCCGAACTATAGATGCGAAATCATTGACCCAGGTCAAAGTCGGGATGAAACTCCGCGCTGCTTGAACAGGCCCCGAACGAGACAAGGAACCAGAAGCCATGAACAGCGCCCCGACGCTCCAGCGCCCCGGTCTCACCGTGCCCGTCACCGACTTCGATCCGTATGCGGACGAGGTGCTCGACGATCCGTACCCGCACTACGAGATGCTGCGGGAACTGGGCCCGGTGTTCTACCTGAGCCGCTACCACGCCTTCGGCATCGCCCGCCATGCCGAGATCGACATGGTGCTGCGCGACGCGGCCACCTTCTGCTCCAGCGCCGGCGTCGGCTTGGCCAACTTCCACATGCAGGAGCCATGGCGCAAGCCCAGCATCATCCTGGAGGCCGACCCGCCGATGCACGGCCGCACCCGCAAGGTGGTGGCCGGCCTGCTGGCCCCTGCCGCGATCAACAAGCTGCGCCTGACCTTCGAACGCCAGGCCGAACTGCTGGTCGATCGCGTGCTCGAGAAGGGCAGCTTCGACGCCGTCACCGACCTGTGCGAGGCTTATCCACTCAAGGTGTTCGCCGACGCCGTCGGCATCCCGGCGGAAGGCCGCGAGAAATACCTGCTTGCCTATGGCGACATGGTGTTCAACGCGTTCGGCCCGGTCAACGACCGTTTCAAAGCCTGCCTGGACAAGGCCCAGGCCGGCGCCATCGGGTGGGTCACGGAAGTCTGCAAGCGCGAGAACCTGACACCCGAGGGCTTCGGCGCACAGTTGTACAAGGCGGCCGACGACGGCCTGCTGGCGCCGGAGGAAGCGCCGATGCTGGTGCGCACCCTGCTCTCCGCCGGCCTCGACACCACCGTCTTCACGCTGTGCAACGCGATCCTGTCGTTCGCCCGGCACCCGGACCAGTGGGCGCTGGTGCATGCCAATCCATCGATGGCGCGGCAGGCGCTGGAGGAGGTGCTGCGTTTCGAAAGCACCTTCCACTCGTTCTATCGCACCACCACCCGCGACGTCGAAGTCGCAGGCGTGCCCATGGCCAACGAGCAGAAGGTCTGCGTCTTCATCGGCTCGGCCAACCGCGACCCGCGCCGCTGGGGCGACACCGCGGACAAGTTCGACGTCAGCCGCCGCGCCGCCGGCAACCTGGCGTTCGGCACCGGGATCCATGGGTGCGCCGGCCAGATGATCGCGCGTCTCGAAGGCGAGATCGTGCTGACGGCGCTGGCCAAGCGGGTCAAGCACATCCAGCTCGAAGGCAAGCCCGTCATCCACTACAACAATTCGGTGCGCGGCTACACCAGCATGCCCGTCAGCATCAGCGCTGGCTGAGCCTCTCCTTCTTTCCATCCCCTTCCGTTCCAGAGGCGCCCATGCCCCAGATCACGTACGTCCAGCCGGACGGCGCACGCCGCTCCATTGCCGCCAACACCGGCGCCACCGTCATGCTCACTGCCGTTGCCAACAGCATCCCCGGCATCGTCGCCGAGTGCGGCGGCGCTGCCATGTGCGCCACCTGCCACGTCTACATCGACGAGGCCAGCCAGGCGCTGGTGGCCCCGGTCAACGAGGTCGAGAACGAAATGCTCGACAGCGCCGCCAGTGGCCGACGCGAGAACAGCCGCCTGAGCTGTCAGCTGGTGCTGCAGCCCGGGGTGGAGGAACTCATCGTCCACATCCCGTCGCACCAGGTCTGAACCGCGCATGGAACAGCCAGGCGTGATCGTGGTCGGCAGCGGACAGGCCGGCTTCCAGCTCGTGGCGTCGCTGCGCGACGAGGGCGACCAAGGCCCCCTCACGCTGATCGGCGACGAACCCGGCCTGCCGTACCAGCGCCCGCCGCTGTCCAAGTCGTTCCTGGCGGGCAAGGCCCAGCCCGGCCAGATCGAGCTGCGTCCGGCCGGCTTCTATGCCGAGCGCAACATCGCGTTGATCGCGCCGGACCGCGTGACGAACATCGACCGCAGTGCGCGTCGCGTGACGCTCGCCTCGGGAGCGTCGCTGGCTTACGAACACCTTGTCCTTGCCACTGGCGCCCGCGCCCGCATGCCGGCGGTCCCGGGTGTGAACCTGCAGGGCGTGCTGGCGCTGCGCACGCGGGCCGATGCCGAGGCCCTCCTCGCCGGCTTGCACGAGGCGCGCCGGGTGGTGGTGGTCGGCGCAGGCTTCATCGGGCTCGAAGTCGCCGTGATGGCGCGCCAACTGGGTCTGGAGGTGCGGGTGATCGAGTTCGCCGACCGCGTCCTCAAGCGCGCCGTGTCCGCGCCCACGGCCGACTACCTGGCGCAGGCACAGGCCACCCGCGGCATGCAGTTCAGCCTTCGCACCGGCGTCGCCGCATTCACCGGCAGCGATGGCCGCGTCGAAGCCGTCCTGACCACCGGCGGCGAGTCCGTCCCGGCCGACCTGGTGGTCGTCGGCGTCGGCGTCGAGCCCAACGTGGAACTGGCTCGCGCCAGCGGCCTGCAGGTGCAGGACGGCATCGTCGTCGACCGCCACCTGGTGACCAGCGACCCCTTCATTTCGGCCATCGGCGACTGCGCCCGCTATCCGGCCGGCTATTGCGACGCACCGGTGCGGCTGGAGTCGGTGCAGAACGCCGTCGACCAGGCGCGCTGCGTCGCCGCCCGCATCGTCGGCAAGGCCGAACCCTACGCCAAGGTCCCCTGGTTCTGGAGTGACCAGGGCGAGAACCGCCTGCAGATCGCCGGTCTCGCCGAAGCCGGCGACAGCGCCGTGCTGCGCGGCGACCCGGCCGCCGGCAAGTTCTCTGTCTTCCGCTTTCGCGACGGCCGCCTGTCGGCCGTGGAATCGATCAACAGCGTCGCCGACCACATGGCCGCGCGCAAGCTGCTCGCCGCCGCCACACCCATCTCCCCCACGCAAGTCGCCGACCCAAGCGTGAAGCTGGCGGCGCTTATCGCCGCTTGAATCAACACAGGACAGCCATGATCCCCGAACAGTCCAAGACCATCATCGTCACCGGCGCCGCCAGCGGCATCGGTTACGCCTTCTGCGATCACCTCGCCCAGCTCGGACACCGGATCGTCATCGCCGACCTGCGCGGCGCCGCCGACGCCGCCGCCCGCCTGCGCAGCGCGGGCCACCAGGTTATCGGCGTGCAGGCGGACGTGGTCAGCGAAGACGACGTGGCCACGATGGCCGAGGCCGCGCAGAAGGAATTCGGCGGCATCGACGGCCTCGTCAACAACGCCGGTCTGTTCACCACCTTGGCGCTCAAGCCGTTCGAGCAGATCAGCAACCAGGAATGGATGCGGGTGATGGAAGTCAACACGCTCGGCCCGTTCAACTGCGCCAAGGCGGTGCTGCCGGCGCTGCGCAAGAGCGGTCGCGGCCGGCTGGTCAACATTGCATCCACCGTGCCGATCAAGGGGCCGCCAAACATGTCGCACTATGTCGCCAGCAAGGGCGCGTTGATCGCCTTCACCCGTTCGCTGGCGCGCGAGCTGGCCAAGGACAAGATCACTGTCAACGCCATCGCCCCCGGCTTCACCCTGAGCGACGGCGTGTTGCACAGCGACCTGCAGAACCGCATTGGCGACAACGCCCGCACCACCGGCCGCTGCATCCAGCGGGACCAGGTGCCGGCCGACCTGGTGGCTGCGCTGGCCTACCTGGTCAGCGACGGCGCCAGCTTCGTCACCGGTCAGACCCTCGCCGTGGACGGCGGCGGCGTGTTCCTCTGATCCAGTTTTGCCAATGAAAAAACCTCAGGAGACCTTCATGTCCAAAGCTCTTTCCCGCAGTGTGTGGGCGCAATCCGCTGCTGCCCTGGCCTTGGCCTTGGCCGCAGCGGGCGTGTCTGCGCAGGCGCAGTCCACGCCGGTCAGGATCGGCCTGATGCTGCCCAGCTCGGGCACCTTCGCCGACCTCGGCAAGGGCGTCACCAATGGCTTCAAGCTGTACGTCAACGAGCAGGGCGGCAAGCTCGGCGGCCGCGCGGTGGAATACCTGACGGTGGACGACGAGTCGGACCCGTCCAAGGCCAACGAGAACGCCAACAAGCTGGTCAAGCGCGACAAGGTCGACCTGCTGGTAGGCACCATCCACTCCGGTGTCGCCTCGACCATGGCCAAGGTGGCGCGCGAAACCAACACGCTGCTGATCGTGCCCAACGCCGGCGCCGGCGAAATCACCGGTTCGATGTGCTCGCCCAACGTGTTCCGCAGCTCGTTCAGCAACTGGCAGCCGGGTTATGCCAGCGGCCTGCTGGCGGCGAAGAAGCACAAGACCGCGGTGACCATCAGCTGGAAGTACGCCGCCGGCGACGAGTCGGTGCGGGGCTTCCGCGAAGGTTTCGAGAAGGGCGGCGGCAAGGTGGTCAAGGACCTGAGCCTGCCCTTCCCCGGGGTGGAGTTCCAGCCGCTGCTGACCGAGCTAGCCAGCATCAAACCCGAGGCGGCTTACGCGTTCGTCGCCGGCGCCGCCCAGGTCAAGTTCGTCAAGGACTATGCCGCCGCCGGCCTGAAGATCAGCATTCCGCTGTATGGAGCCTTTCTCACCGAAGGAACGCTGGCTGCCCAAGGCGACGCGGCCAGTGGCATGCAAACCGCGCTGCACTACGCCGACGGCCTGAAAAACCCCAAGAACGACGCCTTCATCGCCTCCTACACCAAGGCCTTCGGTGCCAAGCCCGACGTGTTCGCGGTGCAGGGCTACGATGCGGCCCAGCTCTACGACGCAGGCATGCGGGCCGTGAAGGGCGACACGAAGAAGAAGGCCGAGATGATCAAGGCCATGGAGAACGCCAAGCTGGACAGCCCGCGCGGCCCGCTCAGCTTCTCCAAGTCGCACAACCCGGTGCAGGACTACTACGTGCGCGTGGCGCGCGGCAACCAGAACGTGATGACGGACGTGATCGTCAAGGGCCTGGTCGACCCGTCGCCGGACTGCAAGCTTTAACAGCAGCCCACCCCGGCTGAACGCATGGACCTCGCCCTCCTCCTGATCCAGACGCTGAACGCCGTCCAGTACGGCCTGCTGCTGTTCCTGGTCGCGAGCGGACTCACCCTCATCTTCGGCGTGATGGGCGTGATCAACCTGGCGCACGGGAGCTTCTACATGATGGGGGCCTATCTCGCGTTCAGCCTGGCCGCATTTACCGGCAACCTGCTGCTGACGATCGTGATCGGCGTGGTGCTGAGCGCTGTGCTGGGGGCGCTGCTGGAATGGGCGCTGTTCGCGCACCTGTACCGGCGCAACCACCTGCAGCAGGTGCTGCTCACCTACGGCCTGATCCTGATCTTCGAGGAGTTGCGCAGCGTGCTGGTGGGCAACGAGGTGTACTCGGTCAAGGTGCCGGCCTGGCTGGACTTCTCGGTGCCGCTGGGCAGCGTCATGACCTATCCGGCCTACCGGCTGTTCATGTCCGGCGTCTGCCTGCTGGTGGCCCTGGGCCTGTACCTGCTGATCCAGCGCACCCTGGTCGGCGCCCGCATCCGCGCCGGCGCGTCGAACCGCGACATGGTGCAGCTCCTGGGCATCAACATCGACTGGCTGTACCGGCTGGTGTTCGCGCTGGGCGTGGCGCTGGCGGCCTTCGCCGGCATGATCAACGCGCCTGCGTCCACCGTGTCGCCGGGCATGGGTACGCAGGTGCTGATCGTCAGCTTCGTGGTGGTGATCGTGGGCGGCATCGGCTCGGTCTGGGGCGCGCTGCTGGCCTCGCTGCTGGTGGCGTTTGCCGACACCTTCGGCAAGGTGTTCGTGCCGGATTACGCCGGCATCGCCATCTATGTGGTGATGGCCGCGATCCTGCTGTGGCGGCCCGAAGGGCTCTTCAAGTCATGAAGTTGCTCGTCACCTCGCGCTCGCGCGCCGCCATCATCGCGGTGTTCCTCGGCGCGCTCGCCGCCTTTCCGCTGTTGGGGCAGGAGTTCTACACCGAGCTGGTCACACGGGTGATGATCCTGTCAATTTTCGCGATCAGCCTGGACCTGCTGGTCGGCTACACCGGCCTCGTCAGCTTCGGCCACGCGGCCTGGTTCGGCATGGGCGGCTATGTATTGGCCCTGCTGGGCACCAAGTACCAGCTCACCAACAGCCTGTGGCTCACGCTGCCCGCCGCCATGGTGGTGACGGCGGCGGCGGCGTTCCTGGTCGGCTTGTTCGTGCTGCGCACCCGCGGCATGTTCTTCATCATGGTCACCCTGGCGTTCGCCCAGATCTTCTATTTCTTCTTTCACGACATCAAGGCGCTGGGCGGAAGCTCGGACGGCATGAACCTGCGCGGCAAACCGGACAGCGCGATCGGCGGCTGGGTGCCGTTCGAGCTGACTGAGCCCAACACGCTCTACTACTTCGTGCTGGTGCTGATGGCGGCGCTGCTGCTGTTCATGGCGCTGCTGCTGCGCTCGCCGCTGGGCCGCGCGCTGCAGGGGATCCGCGAGAACGAGCACCGGATGGAGGCGATCGGCTTCCCGGTGTTCCGCTACAAGCTCGCTGCCTTTACCATCGCCGGCGCGTTCGGCGGACTGGCCGGCTACCTGTTCGCCGTGCTCAATAGCAGCGTCAACCCCGAGATGCTGTCCTGGCACCAGTCGGCCGACGTGCTGCTGATGCTGATCCTGGGCGGCATGGGCCAGCTCTGGGGCGGCCCGATCGGAGCCTTCACCTTCGTGCTGCTGCAGGAGCTGCTGTCGTCGTACAGCAAGCTGTGGCACCTGTGGCTGGGGATTGCGATCGTGCTGATCGTGCTGTTCCTGCCCGGCGGCATGTTCTCGCTGTTCGACCAGGTGAAACGCCTGTGGCAACGGAGGGCAGCATGAGCGAAGTGCTGTTGCGGACCGTGGCGCTGCGCCGCACTTTCGGCGGGCTGGCGGCGAACGACCGCGTCTCGATCGAACTGCGCCGAGGCCAGGTCCATGCCCTGCTGGGCCCGAACGGCGCCGGCAAGTCGACGCTGATCAACCTGCTGTCGGGCGACATCGCGGCGACGTCCGGCCAGGTGTTCTACCGCGACCAGGACATCACCCGCCTGTCGCCGCACGAGCGTTCGCTGATCGGCATCGGCCGCAGCTATCAGAAGACCAACATCTTTCCGGGCTTCACCGTGCGAGAGAACTGCCGGCTGGCCGCCCAGTCGCGCGAGCCGCGGGCGGCGCGCATCTTCAGCGACGCGGCGGTCTGGGAGCCGTACCGCGAGGTGGTGGACCGGGCGCTGCGCCACGCCGGCCTAGCTGATGTCGCCGGCCGCCGCGCCAGCGAACTGAGCCACGGCCAGCAGCGCCAGCTCGAACTCGCGATCGTGCTGGCGACCCAGCCGCAGGTGCTGCTGCTGGACGAGCCGCTGGCCGGCATGGGGCACGAGGAATCGCTGCGCATGATCGAGCTGCTGCGCGGGCTGGTCGAATCGCACGCGATCCTGCTGGTCGAACACGACATGGACGCGGTGTTCGCTATCGCCGACGTGCTCACCGTCATGGTCAACGGCGTGGTGCTGATGACCGGCACGCCGGAGCAGATCCGCTCCAACCCCGAGGTGCAGCAGGCCTATCTCGGCGCCGAAGATGCCACCCATGACTGAAGCCGCCCTGCAGGCGCGCGGCCTGCACTCCTTCTACGGCGACAGCCACATCCTGCACGGCGTGGACTTCACGCTTGGCATGGGCGAAGCCGTGGGCCTGATGGGCCGCAACGGCATGGGTAAGTCCACCCTGCTGAAGTCGCTGGTGGGCGTGGTGCGGCCGCGCAGCGGCGAGGTGTCCGTGTTCGGGCGCCCCACGCGCGCCATGAAGATCCACGACATCGCTCGCATGGGCATCGCCTATGTGCCCGAGGGCCGCGGAATCTTCCCCAACCTGAGCGTGCGGGAGAACCTGACGCTGGCCGCGCGGCCGAGCACCGACGGCCGCCGCGAGTGGCACTACGACCGGGTACTGGCCACCTTTCCGCGGCTGGGCGAGCGGCTGGGCCACGGCGGCCAGCAGCTCTCGGGCGGCGAGCAGCAGATGCTGACGATCGGCCGCGCGCTGATGACCAACCCGCGTGTGCTGATCCTGGACGAGGCCACCGAAGGCCTGGCGCCGCTGGTGGCGCGCGAGATCTGGCGAATCATCCGCGTGATCCGCGAATCCGGCATCGCCACCGTGCTGGTGGACAAGAACTGGAAGGCCGTCAGCGACCTCACCGACCGCAACCTCATCCTGGTCAAGGGCCGCGTGGTGTTCGAAGGCACCGGCGAGCAGCTGCGGTCGGACCCCGGTCTGCTGGCAGAGCACCTCGGCGTGTGAGCACCCTCAACCAATTTCACAGACCCCAACGGAAACTTCGCTTATGAAACCAAGCTACACAAGACGCGCCGCGCTGGTGCTGGGGGCCGCCATCGCGGCCACCGGCCTCGTCACCACTGCCCAGACCGCCAAGCCGGTCAGGTTCATCGTGCCCTTCCCTGCCGGCGGCACAGCCGACGTGCTGCCGCGCATCATCGCGGAGAAGCTGCGCAGCACCTACCCAGCTGGGGTCATCGTCGAGAACAAGACCGGCGCCGGAGGCAACATCGGCGCCGAGTTCGTGGCCCGCGCCGATGCAGACGGAACCACCTTCCTCGTGTCGCCGCCCGGCCCGATCGCGATCAACCACCACCTGTACAAGTCGCT